>NZ_JBSHBL010000036.1:0-40721 GCF_053611985.1 Streptomyces sp. NPDC054770 | reverse complement strand
CCACTCCTGGTATGTCGTACACTTTGTACCCCGTGTCTTTTACGAGCGCGCGGGCCGCGGGGGGGGGCGCGGGGCGCCATCGTCCATGGGTACGTAGTCGATGGTCCGTGTTGTGCGTCTTCGGCGCACGGCCGCGACCGAAGCCGGCGGCACATCGGGCAGCAGGCCTTTGATGACGATTTCGGCCGCGCCGAAGACATCGACCACGATACTTGCAGACGCCGGTTAATTGCAAGCGCGGTATATCGGCGTATGCACTCGCGGACTGGGAGGGTATGTGTCAGGTCTCGTGTACACGCCGACGGCAACCCTGATGGGCGGGCCGCCGCCGGTGCGTCCAGGTTCAGATTGCGGTGCCCCGTGCGGGCCGCGGTTCCCCCTGGCGCTCAGCCCACCACCACTTCCTCCGGCTCTCCGCTGGCCCGGGGCTCCGGCGGCCTCGGCGGCCGCCGCTCCCGGTGCGCCGGGTCCGTCACCTCGCCGACCAGCAGCTCCAGAACGTCCTCCAGCGCCGCCAGCCCCAGCACCCGGCCGTTCGCGTCGGCGACCTGCGCCAGGTGGGTCGCCGCCCGGCGCATCACCGTCAGCGCGTCGTCGAGCGGCAGCTCGGCCCGTAGGGTCGTCATCGGGCGCCATATCTGCTGCGGCACCGCACGGTCGGAGTCCTCCAGGTCCAGGACGTCCTTCACATGGACGTAGCCCATGAAGGCACCGGACTCGGCCGCGACCGGGAAGCGGGAGTAGCCGGTGCGTGCGGTGAGCTCGACGATCTGGCCCGGGGTGACCGACGGCGGGACCGTGATCAGGGACTCGCGTCGCAGCAGCACGTCCGTCACCGGGCGGGAGCCCAGTTCCAGCGCGTCCTCCAGGCGCTCCCGCTCCTCGGGGTCGAGCAGGCCCGCCTGGCCGGAGTCCTCCAGGAGCCGGTTGAGCTGCTCACTGGTGACGACGGCCTCGACCTCGTCCTTCGGCTCCACTCGGAACAGCTTCAGGATGCCCTGGGCGCAGGCGCCGAGGGCGACCGTGATCGGCCGGCAGACACGGGCGAACGCCACCAGGCCGGGGCTCAGCCACAGCGCCGCCTTCTCCGGCGCCGCCATCGCGAGATTCTTCGGCACCATCTCGCCGATGACCAGGTGGAAGAAGACCACCGCGGCCAGGGCGATGACGTAGCCCAGCGGGTGGATCATGCCGTCGGGCAGGTGGACGGCCTCGAACAGCGGCTCCAGCAGGTGGGCCACCGTCGGTTCGGCCACCGCGCCCAGCGTCAGCGAGCAGACGGTGATGCCGAACTGGGCCGCGGCCATCATCTGCGGGAGGCGTTCCAGGCCGTAGAGGACCTGGCGGGCCCGGGCCGTGCCGAGCGGCTCGATCTGGCTGCGTCGGACGGAGACGAGGGCGAACTCGGCGCCCACGAAGAAGCCGTTGGCCAGCACCAGCAGCGCGGCGAAGACCAGTTGGAGCACGCTCATCGGGCGGCCTCCGCGACGGCGGGGGCGGTGCGGACCAGGCGGACCCGTTCCGCGCGGTAGTGGCCGACCCGGCGGACCGACAGCCGCCAGCCGGGCAGCTCCGCCCGGTCGCCCGGCGCCGGGATGCGGCCGAGCAGGTCGGCGACCAGGCCGGCGACCGTCTCGTACGGGCCCTCGGGCACGTCGAGGCCTATCCGCTGGAGGATGTCGACGCGGACGCTGCCGTCGACGTCCCAGGCGGGCTTGCCGTCCTGGGCGGGGGCGGCGGCGAGCTCGGGCGCGTCCGGGCTGTCGTGCTCGTCGCGGACCTCGCCGACCAGCTCCTCGACGATGTCCTCCAGGGTGACCACGCCGGCCGTACCGCCGTACTCGTCGACGACGACCGCGATGGGCTGCTCGGAGCGCAGCCGGGCGAGGAGCGGCTGGACCGGCAGGGTCTCGGGGACCAGCAGGGCCTTGCGGGCGATGCGGCCGACCGGGGTGCGCAGCCGGTCGTGGACCGGGATCGCCAGCGCGTCCTTGAGGTGGGCCATGCCGACGATCTCGTCGATCTTCTCCCGGTAGACCGGGAAACGGGACAGGCCGGTGGCCCGGGTGAGGTTGACGACGTCCTCGGCGGTCGCCGTGTCCTGGAGCGCGCTGACCTTCACCCGGGGGGTCATGACGTGCTGGGCGGTCAGCTCGCCCAGGGACAGGGTGCGGACGAACAGGTCGGCCGTGTCCTGCTCCAGTGCGCCCGCCCGGGCGGAGTGCCGGGCCAGCGAGACGAGCTCGCCGGGGGTGCGTGCGGAGGCCAGCTCCTCGGTGGGTTCGACGCCGAGGGCGCGGACCAGCCGGTTGGCGACCGTGTTCAGCGCGGCGATGACCGGGCGGAACAGGCGGGAGAAGCGGGCCTGCGGGCCGGCGACGAAGCGCGCGACCTGCAGCGGCTTGGAGACCGCCCAGTTCTTGGGCACGAGTTCGCCGATCACCATCTGGATCGCCGAGGCGAGCAGCATGCCGACCACGACGGCGATGCCGGACACGGCACCGTCAGGGAGGCCGGTCGCGGTGAGCGGGCCGCGCAGCAGCTCGGCCAGTGCCGGTTCGGCGAGCATGCCGACGACGAGGGAGGTGATGGTGATGCCGAGCTGGGTGCCGGAGAGCTGGAAGGACAGCTCCTTCACCGACTCGACGACCGTACGGGCACGTTTGTCGCCGTCGGCGGCGGCCTTCTCGGCCTCGGGCCGCTCCACGGTCACCAGGCCGAACTCGGCCGCCACGAAGAAGCCGTTGGCGAGGATGAGCAGGAACGCGGCTGCCAGGAGCAGCAGGGGGGTGGTCATGATGCCGCCGCCTCCGAAGCTTCGCGGACTCCGGAGAGGCAGTCCGCGGTATGTCGGCAGGGGGCGGCGCAGGTACTACAGGACGATCCGTCCATCGCCGGAGAGGGTCACTCCTCGGGTAGCAGGAACCCCTGTGCGCCGGGCGCGCGACAGGGGTGGAGGCGGGACGTGAAAAGCCTCCGCCAACAGATTAATCAAGACAGGGGCCAGTGCGGCAGGGGCGACGGCCCGGAGACGTCCCCGAAGTTGCGTGATTTCAGCCCTGATGCTGTTCGGGGTCGCGGACCGTGTGGGCCTCGGCGAGGGCGCGCAGGGCCCTGGCGTCGGCGATGGCACGCTGTTTGGCGATGCCCGGCTGGATGCCGAGGGCGGGCAGGCTGGTGCCGTCGCTGAGGTCGAGGAACACCCACGGGTCACCCGGTCGGAGGTTCACCTGGAGGATCTCCGCCCACTCCAGCCGCCGCTTGCCGGCGATGTTGACGACGGTGACCCCGGACTCGTCGGCGACCACCTTCACCCGGGCCAGCTGGGCCAGCACCCAGAAGATCAGCGCGCCGGTGACGACGAAGCTGAGCTTCTCCCCCGGGCCGAGCTGCTCCAGGAGCAGTGCGACCCCGGATATGGTGGCGAAGATCGCGAGGCCTGCGGTGAGCAGGATCACGCGGGTGTGGCCCGGCCGGAAGGTGACGGGCAGCGAAGGGAGCTCGGACATCTCGCGCGGGTCCCTCAGAGGCGGCAGGCGTGGATGGCCGTGGTCAGGATGGCCCGGGCGCCGATGTCGTACAGGTCGTCCATGATCCGCTGGGCGTCCTTGGCGGGGACCATGGCGCGGACGGCGACCCAGCCCTCGTTGTGCAGCGGGGAGACGGTGGGCGACTCCAGGCCCGGGGTGAGCGCGACGGCCTTCTCCAGCTGCTCGACCCGGCAGTCGTAGTCCATCATCACGTACGTGCGTGCGACCAGGACGCCCTGGAGGCGGCGCAGGAACTGCTGGACCTTGGGCTCCTCGGCGTCCGCGCCGGTGCGGCGGATCACGACCGCCTCGGACTTCATGATCGGCTCGCCGAAGACCTCCAGGCCGGCGTTGCGCAGGCTGGTGCCGGTCTCCACGACGTCGGCGATGACCTCGGCGACGCCCAGCTCGATGGCGGTCTCGACGGCGCCGTCGAGGTGGACGACGGAGGCGTCCACGCCGTTGTCGGCGAGGTGCCCCGCGACGATGCCCTCGTAGGAGGTGGCGACCGTCTTGCCCTTCAGGTCCGCCAGGCCGCTCGCCTCGCCGGGCTTGGCGGCGAAGCGGAAGGTGGAGCGGGCGAAGCCCAGCGGCAGGATCTCCTCGGCGTTGGCGCCGGAGTCCACCAGCAGGTCACGGCCGGTGATGCCGATGTCGAGGCGGCCGGAGGAGACGTAGATCGCGATGTCGCGGGGGCGGAGGTAGAAGAACTCGACGTCGTTGACCGGGTCGACGATGCGGAGTTCCTTGGACTCCCGGCGCTGCCGGTAGCCGGCCTCATGCAGCATGTCCGCCGCAGGGCCTGAGAGGGAACCCTTGTTGGGGACGGCGATGCGCAGCATGAGGTCGGCTTCCTTCGCTTCGAAAGGGGGCGGATTGGGGTGTCTGAAAGCGGTTCTTACAGGTGGGCGTAGACGTCGTCCAGCGAGATGCCGCGGGCGACCATCATCACCTGGACGTGGTAGAGCAGCTGCGAGATCTCCTCGGCGGCGGCTTCCTTGCCCTCGTACTCGGCGGCCATCCAGACCTCGGCGGCCTCCTCGACGACCTTCTTGCCGATGGCATGGACCCCCTTGCCCACCAGCTCGGCGGTGCGGGAGGTGGCGGGATCGCCGTGGGCGGCCTTGTGCTGGAGCTCGGTGAAGAGCTCCTCGAAAGTCTTGTTGGACATGGTGAGCGCCAGACTACGCCAATCGCCGCGTCGCTCAGTGCCAGGGTTCAGATACTGAGCGGAGGGTGGCCGCCGTCGCCACCGCCGCCGTCACCGCCTCGTGGCCCTTGTCCTCGTTGGAGCCCTCAAGGCCCGCCCGGTCCAGGGCCGACTCCTCGTCGTCGCAGGTGAGCACCCCGAAGCCGACCGGGACGCCGGTCTCCACGGTGACCTGGGTGAGGCCCTGGGTGACGCCCTGGCACACGTACTCGAAGTGCGGGGTGCCGCCGCGGATGACGACACCGAGGGCGACGATGGCGTCGTAGCCGCGCCCGGCGAGGACCTTGGCGGTGACCGGGAGCTCCCAGCTGCCGGGGACCCGGAGCAGGGTCGGCTCGTCGATCCCCAGGTCGCGCAGGGCGCGCAGGGCGCCGTCCACCAGTCCGTCCATCACCTTCTCGTGCCACTGGGACGCGATGACGGCGACCCGCAGGTCGCTGACATTGCGTACGGACAGTTCAGGTGCACCCTTGCCGCTCACGTCTCTCCTCAGTGCTGTTTCTCTACTGGTGGCCGCTTGGGGCCACGGTCTACTGGTTGCCGCAGGTGGACACCGCGGGGGTGTCCAGCCAGGGCAGGTCGTGGCCCATCCGGTCCCGCTTGGTGCGCAGGTAGCGGAGGTTGTGCTCGCCCGCCTGTACGGGCATCGGCTCGCGCCCGCTGACCTTGAGGCCGTGGCTCAGCAGCGCGTCGCTCTTGTCGGGGTTGTTGGTCATCAGCCGGACGCTGCGCACCCCGAGGTCGGTCAGGATCTGGGCGCCGGCGCCGTAGTCGCGGGCGTCGGCGGGCAGGCCGAGTTCGAGGTTGGCGTCGAGGGTGTCGCGGCCGCGCTCCTGGAGTTCGTAGGCGCGCAGCTTGGACAGCAGCCCGATGCCCCGCCCCTCATGCCCGCGCAGGTAGACGACGATGCCCCGGCCCTCGTCCTGGATGCGCTCCAGGGCCGCGTCGAGCTGCGGCCCGCAGTCGCAGCGGGCGGAGCCGAAGACGTCCCCGGTGAGGCACTCGGAGTGGACGCGGACCAGGACGTCCTCGCCTTCGCCGATCTCCCCGTGGACGAGGGCGACGTGCTCGACGCCGTCGGTGGTGGAGCGGTATCCGTACGCCGTGAAGGTGCCGTGCTTGGTGGGCAGGTTGACCTCGGCCTCGCGGCGGACGGTCGGCTCGGCGGCCCGGCGGCGGTAGGTGACCAGGTCCGCGATGGAGATGATCGTCAGGCCGTGCTTGCGGGCGAACGGGATCAGCTCCGGGAGGCGGAGCATCCGGCCGTCCTCGCCGGCGATCTCCACGATGGCGCCGGCCGGGCGCAGGCCCGCGAGGCGGGCGAGGTCGACGGCGGCCTCGGTGTGGCCGTTGCGGGTCAGGACGCCGCCGGGGCGGGCACGCAGCGGGAAGACATGGCCGGGGCGGACCAGGTCCGTCGGCTCGGCCCGGCCGCTCGCCAGCAGCCGGAGCGTGGTGGCGCGGTCGGCGGCCGAGATGCCGGTGGTGACGCCGTGCGCGCCGGAGGCGTCCACGGAGACGGTGAACGCGGTCTTCATCGACTCGGTGTTGTCGCCGACCATCTGCGGCAGCTGGAGCCGGTCCAGCTCCTCGCCCTCCATCGGGGCGCAGATCAGGCCGCGGCACTCGCTCATCATGAAGGCGACGATCTCGGGGGTGATCTTCTCCGCCGCGATGACGAGGTCGCCCTCGTTCTCGCGGTCCTCGTCGTCGACGACCACGATGGGGCGGCCGGCCGCGATGTCGGCGATGGCCTGCTCGACCGGGTCGAGCGTGAGGTCCTCGACGCCGTCGGTGCTGTAGAGGATGGGTGCCGCGGTCATGCGGGTGCTCCTTCCAGAGCGGGCCGCGTGCCCTGGCGGGAGCGCAGCCACCAGTCGCGCATGCCCCACAGGACGAGCGCGCCGTAGATGACGTAGACGAAGCCGGAGAAGGCGTAACCGTTGGCGAAGTTGAGCGGGACGCCGACCACGTCGACCAAGAGCCAGGCGATCCAGAACTCGACCATGCCGCGCGCCTGGGCGTACATGGCGACGACGGTGCCGACGAAGATGTAGGCGTCCGGCCAGGGGTCCCAGGACAGCGACGGGAAGGCCTTGAAGATCAGGGCGACGGCGACGGTGCCGACGGCCGCGGCGGCGACCATCGCGCCGCGCTCCCGCCAGGTGGCGAAGCGGGGCACGATGTGGCCGTCACCGCCGTCTTCGGCCCGGCCCCTGTTGCGGTTCCACTGCCACCAGCCGTACAGCGCCACGACCATGACGACGGCCTGCTTTCCGGCGCTGCCGGTGAGGTGGCCGAAGAAGGCGCCGAACAGGATCAGGCCGGAGGCGAACTGGACCGGCCAGCTCCACAGGTTGCGGCGCCAGCCGAGGGCGAGGGCGATCAGGCCGAGGATGTTGCCGATCATGTCCGACCAGAGGATGTGCTGGCCGAACATGACGAAGGCCTCGGAGTTCAGCCAGTTCACCGGCCTGCTCCCTGCGTGTTCGCGAGCAGGCGCTCCACGTACTTGGCGACGATGTCGACCTCGAGGTTGACCGGGTCGCCGGGCTGCTTGCGGCCGAGCGTGGTCAGGTCGAGGGTGGTGGGGATGAGGCTGACGCTGAAGTAGTCGGGGCCGGCCTCGACGACGGTGAGGCTGATGCCGTCGACCGTGATCGAGCCCTTCTCGACGACGTACCGCGCGAGGTCGGCCGGGAGCGAGACCTTGACGATCTCCCAGTTCTCGGAGGGCGTGCGCGCCAGCACCTGACCGGTGCCGTCGACGTGGCCCTGCACGATGTGGCCGCCGAGGCGGGAGCCGACCGCGGTGGGGCGCTCCAGGTTGACTCGGGAGCCGACGTCCAGGGCGCCGAGGGAGGAACGCTTGAGGGTCTCCGCCATGACGTCGGCGGTGAACTCGTCGCCCTCGTGCTCCACGACGGTCAGACAGACGCCGTTCACGGCGATGGAGTCGCCGTGCTGCGCGCCCTCGGTCACTACGGGGCCACGGAGCCGGAAACGGGAGGCGTCGCCGAGGTTCTCGACGGCGGTGACCTCACCCAGTTCTTCGACGATTCCGGTGAACACTTCCCGGGTCCTCCTGCCTCAATAGGGCACGGACTCCGGGGCCTGTCGACGGACGACAGAATCTACGGACAAGCACACCGGGGGCGACGCCGACAAGGCCCCGCCCACAATGGACGAGACCAGATACGGCGGCGCGCACACCTACATGCTCGCCCGCCGCGCACTGCCTCCCATCCGGACTTTAACCGTCGGTCCAGGAATTTCACCTGGTCAACCGGCCGCTGGAAGCGGACGGGTCGCGGACTATAACCGCCGGTTCGGACTTTCACCGACCCCGGAGTGCGCTGCTTCTGGTACATGGCCAGTGTGCCACGCCGGGTCGTGGTCCATACAGGGGAACCGTGTGGGCTGCCTCACAGCTCGTGCCGCCGGACTTCCCGGACGGACCGCGGTGTGCGCAACTGGCGCCCGGACCAGGACTCTTGACTTTGAGTCACACCTATTGACCCTACTGGTCTAGTCCTTTTAGGGTTCGAGCGGACCCGGTGGCGGTGACGACGGCCCTTGCCCGTCGCCGGGCCCGCCCAGCGCGGGCGTCAGCGGTCCGGCGCCGCGAAGAGTTCGTCCTGGGCACGCTCGCGCGCGGTGAGCAGGGCGCCGCGCAGGACGGCCGCGCCGCCCAGGGTGCTCGCCCGTACCTCGGTGGCCAGGGGGGACATACCGCGCAGCCGCGCCTCGACCCGCGTGGCGAGCGCGGCTCCGCCGGCGGGGCCGATCTCACCGCCGAGGACCACGCAGCCGGGGTCCAGGATGGCGACGACGGCGGCGACGCCTACGGCGATGCGGTCGGCCAGGGCGTCGAGGAAACGGGCGTGTGCGGTGGGGGGTGCCGGGTGCGGTCGGTGGTCGGGTGCGGCGTCGTCGTGGCTGGTCGCGCCCACGCGGCGGAGCCGCATATCGATACGGCCCGCGCCCCTTTGGGGCGCGACCAAGCCGGCGTCGCCCGCGAGCCGCGCCGCCTCGGCCACCACACTCGCGGCGGTCGGTCCGGTCGGGTCCACCCCGCATTCCCGCGCCAACTCCACGATCGCCGCCGCCCCCACCAGTGAGTGGTAGCCGCCGGAGCAGTCCGTCGCCGTGGGCAGGCCGGTCGTGCCCGGTACCGGCAGGAAGCCGATCTCGCCGGTGCCGCCGGAGGCGCCCCGGCGCAGGCTGCCGTCCAGGACCACGGCGGCGCCGCAGCTGTTCCCCAGCCAGAGCAGGACGAAGGTGTCGCGGTCCCGGGCGGCGCCCTCCCGCTGCTCGGCGAGGGCGGCCAGATTGGTCTCGTTCTCGACGCCGACCCGGGCCTGCGGGAAGCACTCCTGGAGGGCGGCGACCAGCCGGCGATGCCAGGCGGGCAGGCCTGCCGAGTCGCGGAGCTCACCGGTGGCCGGATCGACGAGTCCCGGCGCCCCGATGCCCACGGTGTGCAGCTGCCCCCCGCCCCCGGACGCCCCCGCCTCCTTGACCGCGCGCTCCACCAGCTCCACCGCCCGCTCCACGGCCGCCGCCTCCCCCGCCTCCGGGGCGACCGGCACCGACCCGTCGGCCAGCACCCGCCCCACCAGGTCGGAGACCAGCACCGAGACGCTGTCGGTGCGTACGTCGAGGGCGGCCAGACAGGCGCGGTCGGCGACGATGCCGTACAGCCGGGCGTTCGGCCCGCGGCGCTGCTCGCCCGACTCGCCGACCACCGTGATCAGTCCGGACGCGGTGAGCCGTTCCACGAGGTCGGCGACGGTCGGCCGGGACAGTCCGGTCAGCTGTTTCAACTGCCCTGCCGTCAGCGGGCCTTCCTGCTGGAGCAGGCTCAGCGCGAGCCGGTCGTTGATGGCCCGGGCGGTGCTCGGTGATGCGGGCATGACGGGCATCCTCCCAGATCCGTATGGCCCAGGACGGCCACATAACTCTCTATCTATCAGGCAGGGTCCCTGATAGTTTACGGCGGACAGCGGGGGCAGCGGGGCGGCACCCACCCGGGGAGGGGCAGGACCATGAAAGACATGGGTTACGAGCAGCACGGGGTGAAGCGCGCGCGGTACGCCGTCGCGGCCGTGTTCACCGTGCACGGTGCCGTCACCGGCTCGTTCGCGACCCGGGTGCCGTGGATCCAGGACCATGCCTCGCTCAGCGCAGGGCAGTTGGGCTTCGCGCTCGCGTTCACGGCGTTCGGCGCGTCCTGCTCGATGCCGCTGGCCGGCCGGATCAGCCACCGCTTCGGCAGCCGTACGGCACTGCGCGGACTGATCGCCATGTGGACGCTGTCGCTGATCCTGCCGTCCCTCGCCACGAACCTGTACCTGCTGTGCCTGGCGATGTTCGTCTACGGCGCGAGCGCGGGCATGGCGGACGTGGTGATGAACGCGCTCGGCGTGGAGATCGAGCGCCTGCTCGACAGGTCGATCATGTCGGGGCTGCACGGGATGTGGAGCGTGGGCACCCTGATCGGCTCGGCGGCGGGCACCCTGGCCGCACACCTGGGCACGGACGCGCGGCTGCACTTCGCCCTGGCGGCGGCCGTCCTCACCGCGCTCGGCGTACTGACCGCCGGCTGGGTCCTGGACGTGCAGCCCGCCGAGGACGAGGAGCCGCCGCCGCGGTTCACGCTGCCGCCCCGGTCGGCACTGCTGATCGGCACGGTGGGCTTCTGCGCGGTGTTCGCGGAGGGGGCGAGCCTGGACTGGTCGGCGGTGTTCCTGCGGGACCGGATGGGCAGTTCGGCCGGGCTCGCGGCGGCCACCACCACCGGGTTCATGCTGGCCATGGCGGTGGCCCGGATCGGCGGGGACGCGGTGGTGAACCGCTTCGGCGCGGTCCGTACCGTGCGCGCCGGGGGTGTGCTGGCCGCGTTCGGCGGGCTGCTGGTGGTCCTCGCCGGGCAGCCGGCGGTGGCGATGACCGGGTTCGGGCTGATGGGCCTCGGCATCGCGGTCGTCGTACCGCTGTGCTTCGCGGCGGCCGGGCACGCCGGGCCGAACCCGAGCCAGGCGATCGCGGGCGTGGCGACGATCACCTACACCTCGGGCCTGATCGCGCCCAGCCTGATCGGCGGAATCGCCCAGGCGACCAGTCTGGTGGTGTCGTTCTGCCTGGTCACGGCGCTGGCGCTGGGGCTGGTGGTGTTCGCGGGGGTGCTGCGCGCCGGGGCGCGGGGCGCTCGCGCCGAAGTCAGTCCGCAGGCCGCAGCAGTTCCCGACCCGCGGCCCTGAACGTCTCGCTCCAGGGCGCGGGGCGCAGGGTGGCCGGGTCCAGCCGGACGAGCACCCGAGTGCCCCGCGCGTAGGTGGTCGCGCCGTCCGGCGAGCAGAACCGGAAGCCGTAGGTCAGGCCGGTGCTGCCGAGCCGTTCCAGCCACAGGTGCACGGCGTAGGTGCCGGACCTGGTGACCGGCGCCTCGTAGCTGATCAGCAGCTCCCTGACCACGTTGCAGGCGTCCCCGGCGGTGGCCCAGTCGCCGTCGAAGCGGACGCCGTGCTCCTGCCAGAGCTCGGTCCAGGCGCGCTCGACCAGCAGCGGGTAGCGGGCGTTGTGCAGCATCCCGAGCGCGTCGAGGTCGTCGAAGTGGACGCTGACCGGCAGCAGCCGGCCGTGCGAGAGGGCGGGGGCGGGCAGGGCTTCGGCGGTCACGGGTGGGGCTCCTGGGCACTGGACGAAGCGGTGGGGACACTCCATCCTAAGCGGGTGCTCAGGAGCCCCGGCCGGGAAGGGGCTGGTCAGCCCGCGATCGAGTCCAGCTGCTCAGCGGCAGGCCGCAGCGCCCATAGGTCTCCGCCGGGCGGCGGCTGCAGTCGTCGTACCGCCCGCTCGGCCGCCTTGTCGCCGGCGTCGGCCGCCGCGTGCACGACGTCGCTCGCCGCGTAGCGGTAGAACTCCAGCTCGGGGTACGGCCAGGCGGCCGCGCCGGTGGCGGCGGGCAGCAGATAGTCCACGGCCTTGAACAGGCTCTGCCCGTCCGGCCCTTGGTAGGCCCAGAGGTTCACGCCGACATGGCGGCCGATGGCCGCGAGCCGGGTGTAGGCGACCAGGTCGAAGGTCGAGTAGTGCCAGCTCCTGGTGCGGGCCAGCTCCTGCGGCTGGCTGCCGTCCCCCGCGACCTGCGGGTCGATCCGCTTCGTCCGCGCGTCCAGCACGGTCTTCCTGGCCAGCGCCTTGTCGCCGGTCGCGTAGGCGAGGGCGGCGAGCTGCATGTCGTAGAAGGTGCCGTGGTTGTTGGCGGCGGCCCCCTCCTCCTTGCCGAAGGCGCTGTTCTCCAGCCAGTCGCGGAAGTCCGTGTTCCAGCTCCGCATCCCCGCCCGGTCGCCGGCGCTCCAGCCGGGTGCCCCGGTGCCGAGGATGGCCAGCGCGTCGACCACGCTCGTGTACGACTGGGAGAAGTCGATGATCCCGATGGCCCGGCCGTCGTACTTGCACGGGATGAACTGGGCGTGGTTCAGGTTCGGGTTCATCCGGGTCGCCGGGTCGAGGAACCAGGTGCGCAGGATCTGTCCGGCCTTCTCGGCGTACTCCCGCCTGCCGGTGTAGTACCAGGCCAGGGAGAGGTCGTAGGTCGAGTCGAAGACCTTCTCGACGTCCTGGCGGTCGGTGCCGCTGTCGACCTCGGGGTTGCGCTGGCCGTCGCGCTGGACGTAGGGGCAGCCCCAGGGGTTGTCGGCGGTGGGTGCGGTGGTGGGCCACCAGTACGGGGCCTGGCTGAGGTAGTCGTGGACGTCGCCGCCCGGGGCGGGCCTGGGCTTGTCGACGACCGTCCAGGGGCCCTGGTCCAGCCAGGTGTCGGCGCGGGTCGTCAGGTCGCGCAGCGCGCGCCGCAGTCGCGGGTCGCCGGCGCGCAGTTCGGCCTTGGTGCGCTGCAGCCGGACGCCGTCGAGGACGGCGGTGTCCGGGGCCCTGGTCGCGGCATGCGCCGACGGGACGAGGACCGCTCCGAACGCCACCAGAGCCGTCAGCAGCACGGCCGCGCGGGATCTTCCACTCATCGAGCACTCCGATCAACATAAAATCAGATATGTGAACTCAGTTCATGAGTAGGACCGTGCGAGCGTAGAACCACCAGGTGGCCGTGACAATGGTTCGGACCGTCTTCACGTACAAAGAAAGCGAAGCCCCCATGGATCTCGGCGTGCACTGGAAACTGCACGGCGACGGGCGGACGCCCGCGCCGGGAGCGGTGGTACGCCCCGACGAACGGCTCTCCTGGCCGCGCACGGTCGGGCTCGGCGCCCAGCACGTGGTCGCGATGTTCGGCGCGTCCTTCGTCGCCCCGGTACTGATGGGTCTGAACCCGAATCTCGCGATCATGATGTCCGGCGTCGCGACCGTGCTCTTCCTGCTGGCGACCCGCGGCCGGGTGCCCAGCTACCTGGGCTGTTCGCTGTCCTTCGTCGGGGTGGCCGCCGTCATCCGCGCCCAGGGCGGCACCAGCGCCACCGTGACCGGTGCGGTCTTCGTGGTCGGCGCCGCGCTGTTCCTGGTCGGTCTGGCCGTCCAGCGCTTCGGCGCCCGGATCATCCACGCCACGATGCCGCCGATCGTCACCGGCGCGGTGGTGATGCTGATCGGCTTCAACCTCGCGCCGGTCACCGCCTCCACCTACTGGCCGCAGGACCAGTGGACGGCGCTGCTGGTGATGGCGTTCACCGGTCTGGCCGTCGTCTGTCTGCGTGGTTTCTGGTCACGCATCGCGATCTTCCTGGGCCTCGTCTTCGGGTACGTCCTCTCCTGGGCCCTCGACCGGATCTTCGGCAAGATCCACTCCATGGGGCCGAGCGGCAAGGTCACCGACCACTGGCGCCTGGACCTCTCCGGTGTCGGCAGGGCCGACTGGATCGGGCTGCCGTCCTTCCACGGCCCGTCCTTCCAGTGGTCCGCGATCCTGGTCGCCCTGCCCGTGGTCATCGCCCTGGTCGCCGAGAACACCGGGCACGTCAAGGCGGTCGGCGAGATGACCGGCGACCCGCTGGACGACAAGCTCGGCACGGCCATCTCGGCCGACGGCGTCGCCTCGATGCTCTCCACCGCGGTGGGCGGCCCGCCCAACACCACGTACTCCGAGAACATCGGCGTGATGGCCGCGACCCGTGTCTACTCCACCGCCGCCTACTGGGCAGCCGCGGGCTTCGCGCTGCTCTTCGGCGTCTGCCCCAAGTTCGGCGCGATCGTGGCCGCCATCCCGGGCGGGGTCCTCGGCGGCATCACGGTCATCCTCTACGGCATGATCGGCCTGCTCGGCGCCCAGATCTGGCTGCACGGCAAGGTCGACCTGCGCAACCCGCTGAACCTGGTACCGGCCGCCGCCGGCATCATCATCGGCGTCGGCAACGTGAGCGTGAGGTTCACCGACACCTTCTCCCTCAGCGGCATCGCCCTCGGCACCCTGGTGGTCATCATCGGCTACCACGCCCTGCGCGCCATGGCCCCGGCCCACCTCAAGGGACACGAACCCCTCCTCGACGAGGGCACCAGCTCCTACGACGACAACCGGCCCTAGGTGGCGTGCGATCCGGCCCGCTTCCGCGCGAGGGCCCGTTCCCCCGTTCCGGGGAAGCGCCGGGCCCGTCGGCGCGCGCCCCGGCCCGGGGCTGGGACCCTTCCCCCATGGCGCAGTTGGAACAACTCACCGCTCCGGTCGGCACCGTCGTCTCCCGGATGCGCGCCCTGGACGCGGTCCTGCCCGAGCGGGACGGGATCGCGGTCTTCAACCGGGTCTACCTCACGGTCACCGAGGAGGTCGAACGGCGCCTGGCGGCGGGCCGGTTCACGGACCCCGGGGCCGTGGCCACCCTCGACGTGCGGTTCGCCGAACGGTACCTGGCCGCCGTGGACACGGAGGCGGCGGGCCGCCGGCCCCCGGCCTGCTGGCGGCCGTTGTTCCAGTTCCGCCGCCATCCCGGGGTACGACCGCTGCAGTTCGCGCTGGCCGGCATCAACGCGCACATCGGGCACGACCTGGCGCTGGCCGTGGTGGACGCCTGCCGGTCGCTCGGCTGCGAACCCGCCGATCTGGAGGACGAGTTCGACCACGTGGGCGACCTGCTCGTCTCGCTGGAGGAGCGTATCCGGGAGGATCTGATGCCGGGTCCCGACGTGCTCCAGATCGCCGACCCGCTGACCCATCTGCTCGGTTCCTGGAGCCTGGAGCGGGCCCGGGACGCGACCTGGGCGGCGGCCCGGGCGCTGTGGGCGCTGCGCGGGGTCGAGGACCTGGCCGAGGAGTTCGCCGAGCGGCTGGACGCGGCCGTGGGCCTGGCGGGCCGGATGCTGCTCACGCCGCTGTGCGACTGACAGATCCGATCAGGCCAACCCCGGCCGAGTCGCCCATGACTCCACCGAGATAACGTTAACTTGATTGCGCAACCAATTACCAAGGAGCGCACGCCATGACGACCCGGCTCGGAATCGGTCTCCCGCAGAATCGGCAGTACGACCTCGGCAAGGACGTGCCCGACGTGGCACGCGCCGCCGAGGAGATCGGCTACGACAGCCTCTGGGTGTACGAACGGGCCCTGTTCCCGGAGCCACAGACCCAGCCGCTGTACGGCATCCCGGGCCTGCCCTGGCCCGACGCCTACCGGGGCGTCGCCGAACCGCTGGTCACGCTGACCCTCGCGGCGGCGGCCACCGAGCGGGCCGAACTGGGCACCGCCGTGCTGGTGGCCCCGCTGCACATCCCCTTCCAGCTGGCCAAGTCCCTGGCCACGCTGGACGCGGCGAGCGGCGGCCGGGTGGTCGCGGGCCTCGGCAGCGGCTGGTCCCTCGACGAATACGCGGCCCAGGGTGTCCGTCCGTTCGAGGAGCGCGGCAAGGTCATGGACGAGGTGCTGGAGGTGTGCCGGGCGGTGTGGGGACCGGACCCGGTGGTCCACGAAGGCCGGATCACGAAGATCGCCTCCGCCGTGGTCGGTCCGAAGCCGGCCCGGCCGATCCCGATCCTGCTGCCGGCCAACAGCCCGCGGGCGATGCGCCGGCTCGTCGACCACGCCGACGGCTGGCTGCCGTACGCCGACGGCCCCGAGCAGGTGGCCGAGAGCCGGCGCCGGTTGCAGGACCTCGCCGCCGAGCGGGGACGCACCCGGCCGCTGCGGACGGTGGTGCGCGTGAACCCCGACTACACCGCCAAGCGGTTCGAGGGGCCGGACCGCCGGCCCTTCCAGGGCGACGTCGAGCAGATCGTCACCGATCTGATGGGGTACGCCGAGATCGGTCTCGACGAGTTCCTGGTCGACCTCTCCTGGGCCGCGCGGGACGCTCAGGAGCTGAAGGACGTGTCCGCCGAGGTGTACTCGGCGGCCCGGGCGGCCGGTTTCTGACCGGTCCGGTCAGTCCTCGGGGAGCTCGACCGGCGCGATCTCGTCGTAGACGTCACCGGGGCCGGGGTTGGACGCGTCGGTCTCGCCGCCGAAGTGGTGCATGACGCCCCAGACCGCGTTCAGCGCGGTCTGGACGGCCCCCTCGGCCCAGCCCGCCGTCCAGGAGATGTCGTCGCCGGCGAGGAAGACACCCCGCTTGTCCGCGGGCAGCCGGTCCTGCACGAAGTGCGTGAACAGGCGCCGCTGGTAGCGGTAGTGGCCGGGCAGGTTGGCCTTGAACGCGCCCATGAAGTAGGGCTCGTTCTCCCAGGACACGGTCACCGGGTTGCCGATGATGTGCTTTCTGATGTCGACCTTCGGGTAGATCTCGCCGAGCGACTTCAGCATGACCTCCATCCGCTCGTGCGCGGACAGCGGCAGCCACTTCAGGCTGTCGTCGCACCAGGTGTAGGACAGGCAGATCACGGCGGGCTTGTCCGGGCCGTCGTCGAGAAGGTAGGTCCCGCGTGTCATACGGTCGGTGAGCGTCATCGACATGACGTCCCGGCCGGTCGGATTTCCCCTGTCGTCGACGGCCTTGTCGAGCCAGAAGGGCCGGTCGACCGGCACGAACAGCTTCGAGGACTCCATGTAGTGGGTGCGCTCGATCGCGGTCCAGTGGTCGATCGGGAAGAGCGAGTCGTCGCAGGCGATCTTGGAGAGCAGCATCCAGGACTGGGCGGTGAAGACCGCCGCCCGGTAGGTGCGGATGTCGCCGTTCGCGTCCGTCACCGTGATCCGGTTGCCGGTGGTGCGGTGCAGCCGGGTCACGGCGGGGCGGGGCTCGCCGTTCTCGTGCAGTTTCGCGAGCGACGTCCCGTACGCCCAGTGCACGATCTTCTCCGGCTCGCGCTCCCAGAGCCTGAGCGGCAGCTGCTGGGAGCCGCCGACGATGCCGCGGTGGTGGTCGTCGGCCTCGGTGTAGACGACCCGCAGGATCTCCAGGATGGAGTTGGGGAAGTCGGTGTCCCAGCCGCCGGTGCCGAAGCCGACCTGGCCGAAGATCTCGCGGTGCCGGAAGGACCTGAAGGCCTCGGAGTCGCAGAGGAAGCCGTAGAAGGTCTGGTTGTCGAGCTTCTCGACCAGCTTCGCCCAGATCTCGCGGATGCGCGGCACGTCCCGCTCGCGCATCGCGCGGTTCATGTCGGAGAAGTCGGCGCCCTCGTCGAGGCACTTGTTCCAGGCGGCGGCGACGTCCCGGTAGACCTGCGGGAGATCGTCGGCCGTCTCGGCGTAGTGCGACTCGCCCTTGAGGTCGACGACGGTCGAAGGGGTCGCCTCGGCAAGGGGGTTGGGGAAGGGCCGGGTCTCAAGGCCCACCAGGTCGATGTAGTGCTGGAGGGCGGTCGAGGAGGGCGGGAAGCGCATCGCGCCCATCTCGGCGGTCAGCGAGGGGTCGCAGCCCTCGAAGCCCACGGTCCGCAGCCGTCCGCCGATCTTGTCGGCCTCGTAGACGACCGGCTTCAGGCCCATCTTCATCAGCTCGTACGCGGCCACGATGCCGGACAGCCCGCCGCCGATGACGGCGACCTCGGTGCCGTGCTCGGTCGCGGGTATCTGGCCGAGGCCCGCCGGGTGGGCGAGGAAGTCGTCGTAGGCGTACGGGAAGTCCGGGCCGAACATGGTGATCGGCGGCTGCTGCGCGTCGGCGTGCTCGACGGCGTTGGGCACCGTGGACGTCATGGGGTACGGACTCCTTGCGAAAAGCTGAGAGAGGAAGAGAAGAGAAGAGCGGGGGTGGAGGTCAGCTCAGGGACCCGTAGAGGCCGGGGCGGCGGTCCTCCAGATACGGGTTCGCCGCGCGGGAGGCGGCGAGGAGGGCGGGGTCGAGGTCGGCGAGGACGAGTTCCTCGCCGCGGCCGGCGCGGGTGCGGGCGACCCCGTCGGGTCCGGCCAGCGTGGACAGCCCGAAGAACTCGAACTCACCCTCGTGGCCGACCCGGTTGGCGTAGGCCACGTACATCTGGTTCTCCCAGGCCCGCACCGGGATCAGGGACTCGGCGACGAGCTGGAACGGGTGCATGTTCGCCGTGGGGACGAGGAGCAGGTCGGTGCCGGCCAGGGCGTGGGCGCGGACCAGCTCCGGGAACTCGACGTCGTAGCAGATCATGATCCCGACGGTGAGACCGCCCAGCTCGGCCTGGACGACCGGCTGCTCGCCCGCTGTGAAGTGGTCGCGTTCGAAGCCGCCGAAGAGGTGGGTCTTGCGGTAGTTCGCGAGCCGGGTCCCGTCGGCGGAGATCAGCTGGGCGGAGTTGTGCACGCGGTCGCCGTCGCGCTCGGGGTAGCCGTAGGCGATCGCCAGGCCGTGCCGGTGGGCCAGCCCGGCGATCGCGTCCGCGCTGTCGCCGTCCGCGGGCTCGGCGAGGCGGGCGATGTCATCACCGATCGCGTAGCCGGTCAGGAACATCTCCGGGGCGACGAGCAGCGCGGCGCCCGCGGCGGCGGCCCGGCCGGCGGTCTCGTCGAGCACCTTGAGGTTCTCGACGGTCGAGCCGGGGCGGCCGGAGCTCTGGAGCAGGGCGGTGCGCATGCGGGTCCTCACCGGGTACGGAGGGGTCTGGGGGCCAGTTAGACCGTACGGTCGGCGGGCCGGGCCGGACAAGAAGGAGCCGTTGCGTGCCGGTGAGCGGTTCGTTGCGTGCGCCGGGGACCCGGCGGCGATTCGTTGCGCGGGACCGGAGCTCAGAGTTCCCGCAGCCGCTCCACGATCTCCTTGAGCAGCTCGGGGTCGGCGCCGGGGCCGGCCGGCTGCACCCGGCGCGGCGCGTCGATCCGTACCAGGCCGGCCTCGGCGAGATCCCCGAGCAGCACGCGTACGACGGTGAGCGGCAGGTCGGCGTCCGCGGCGAGCTCGACGACCGGCCGGGCGCCGCGCCGCACCAGGGCGAGCAGGGCCGCGCGGGCATGGTCGACGTCCGGCGCCGGGTCTGCGTCCACCGCCGTGACCTGGGACATCAGATCGATGGCGTGCCGGCCGGAGGGTTCGGTACGGCCCCGGGTCACGGTGTAGGGGCGGACCAGCGAGCCGGTCTCGTCCTCGTACCAGTGCTCGTCGCTCACCGCGGTCGTCAGGGGGCCGAGCGCGCGGCGGCGTCCAGGTGCCCGCCGAGGCGCCGGACGAGCAGGGCCATTTCGTGGGCCAGCTGGCCGACGTCGGTGCGGACGTCGCTGAGCACGGCGAGCCGGCTGCCGTGTCCGGCCGGGGTGACGAAGAGATAGGCGTCGTCGAGCATCACCATGGTCTGCCGCACCTCCCCGGCGGCGAACCGGTCCCCGGCCGAGCGGGCCAGGCTGTGGAAGCCGGAGCAGACGGCCGCGAGGTGCTCGATGTCCCGCCGCCGCATCCCCTCGGAGTGGCTGAGCGGCAGCCCGTCGGCGGTGAGCAGCACGGCCTGCCGGACGTGGTCGGTCCGGGCGACGAGATCATCGAGAAGCCAGCCGAGGTCGCTTCCGGGCTGGACAGCGGGACCTGGGCCGACGGAGGGCTGTGAGCCGGCGGCGGGGGCCGGGGTGGAGGCCGGAACCGGGGCGGACGCCGGGTCCGAGGCGGACGCCGGGTCCGGGGCGGACGCCGGGTCCGGGGCGGACGCCGGGTCCAGGGCGGACGCCGGAGCCGAGGCCGACGCCGGAGCCGAGGCCGACGCAGTGGCCGGGGCGGGCGTCTGGGCCGACGTGGTGTCCGGGGTGGTGGTCGGGTCGGGTTGCTGGGGGTGGTTGTCACTGGTCATCGTCGGCACGCGGCCCTTCGTCGGTGTGGTTCGGCTCCTCGGGTCCGGTCGGCACTCCCCTGCGGCCCCGGTCCAGGCCCCGCTGGAAGGCGCCGAAGACCGCCCGCATCTCGTCGGCGTCCAGATCGCGCGCGGCCGGCCGGTCCGGGGTCCGCGGCCCGGCGCGCAGCTCGGGGGCGAGGGAGCTCTGACGGGTGCGGGTGGGCAGGGCCGGCGGCGCTTCGGGGGGCGGGTCCCCCGTCCGGCCCGGCAGTGGCTCCGGCTCGCGGCCCGGTCCCGCCGCGCCGTGCGTCGCGGCCTCCCCGGTGGACGCCGTACCGCCGGACGCCGGCAGAACGCCGACCGCCGATGCCGACCGGCCTCCCCCGGGTGCCGGCGGCCGCCCGTGCTCCGCCGCGGATGTCTGCCGCCCTCGCTCGCTGCCGCGTCGGCCGCCCTCCGGCTCCACCTCCGCCAGCACCGCCCCCGGCAGCAGCACCACCGCGGTCGTCCCGCCGTACGGCGACCCCCGCAGGGTCACCTCGATGCCGTGCCGGGCGGCCAGGCGGCCCACGACGTAGAGGCCGAGCCGGTCGTGGCGGGTCGGGTCGAAGGCGCCGGGGTCGGTGAGGGTGCGGCGGGCCTCGTCGAGCTGGTCGGCGTCGAGGCCGAGGCCCCGGTCGTCGATCTCCAGGGTGAAGCCGTGGCCGACCCGGCCGGTGCGCAGGGTCACCTGGGTGTGCGGCGGCGAGAACACCGTGGCGTTCTCCAGCAGTTCGGCGAGCAGGTGCACGACATCGGCGACGGCGTCCGCGGCCACACCCACCTCGGGCATCGGCGGCACCACGACCCGCGGGTAGTCCTCGATCTCGCCGACCGCCGAGGACACCACGTCGGCGACCGGTACGGGCCGCCGCCAGCGCCGTCCGGGGGCCGCGCCGGAGAGGATGATCAGGCTCTCCGCGTGCCGGCGCATCCGGGTGGTGAGGTGGTCGATGCGGAACAGCTCGCCCAGGACGGCCGGGTCGTCGGTGCGCCGTTCCAGCGTGTCGACGAGTTTCAGCTGGCGGTGGACGAGGGCCTGGTTGCGGCGGGCGATGTTGAGGAGGACCGCGGACAGGCCGCGCCGCAGTGCGGCCTGCCGGACCGCGGCCTCGACGGCGGCCAGCCGGGCCCGGTTGAAGGACCGGCCGACGTCACCGATCTCGTCGTCGCCGGCCTCCCCGGCGGCCAGCGGCGGCGCCTCGGTGACCGCGTCCACGTCCTCGCCGGCGCTCAACCGTTCCATCAGGGCGGGCAGTTGGCGCGCGGTCAGCAGATCGGCCGCGTCCCGCAGGGTCTCCAGGCGGCGGGAGATACGGCGCGCCCCGCGTACCGCGAACCACAGCGAGAGGCCCGCCGCCGCGAGGCCGGCCGCGCCGACGACGGCCGCCTTGGTCAACTCCCGGTAGGCGAAGGCCCGTCCGCGGGCGGCGGAGTTCTCGGCCGCCCGCGTGCACAGCAGCATGTACTGCTTGACGGCCCGGTCGGTGGTGGACCGCCAGGTGTCCGCGGCGACGGCCGCGCCGGCCCGGTCCGGGCCCGCCCGCAGCAGCGCGTCCTCGCCGCGCACCAGCGAGCGGTGCAGCGCGCCGCGCTGGAAGGTCTCGAACAGCGCCCGCGAGTCCGCCGGCAGGTCCGGGACATAGGTCCGCTCGAAGACCCGCCGGTCCTCGACGGTCGCGGTGAGGGTGTCGTACTGCGCGTCGGTGAGCCGTCCGGCCGCCCGCGCGCCGGCGACCAGCGCGTCCTCGCGGGAGACGAACTCCCGTACCCGCACCAGCTCGATGACGACCTGCGACTCCCGGGCCAGCTGTCCGGCCTGGAGCGCGGTGAGGGTGGACTCGACGTCGAAGCCTGGCTCCACCAGGGCGCTGTAGCCGGTCACGGCGCCGTCCCAGGAGATCTTCCGGGACAGCACCTGCCCGCGCAGTGTCTCCAGCCTGCCGGTGGCGGTCACCATCGCGTCGAGCGCCTCGCGCTGCCGGTCGCTGAGGCGTCCGCGGTCGCCGTCCCGGATCGCGTCCCGCATGGCTTCCACGGCCCGGTCGGTGCGCCGCTGCTGGGCGAGCAGGCCGGCGGCGGCCGCCGGGTCCGGGCGGGCTCCCAGGTAGGCCGCCGACAGCCGCCGTTCGATCTGGATCTGCCCGACGGCGGTGTCGACGGGGGTGCCGAAGTCGTCGTACACCCCCTGGAGCCGGATCAACGCGCGTAGCTCGCCGGTGACGGAGACCATGGCGAAGCTCCACAGGGCGGTCAGCGCGACGGCCGGAGCGAGCGCGAGCGCCACGATCCGCGCACGGACGGTGGTGGGGCGGCCGGGCCAGCGCATGGGTTACCTACCGGTGTTACCAGTCAGTAAGGGAGCCCGCACAAACTACGGGATCGCCACCCCCACCGCAATGGTTACCCCGGGTAACTCCTGGTTACGGCTCGACGGCGAACGTGGTGACGACGGCCGCGTGGTCGGAGGGCCAGTCGTTGCCCGCCACCTCGGGCCAGGGCGCCGGGGTGCCGGTGACCCAGGTCCGGGAGTCGAGCACGCGCAGCCCCCTGTGCAGCACGTAGTCGATCCGGTCCTGCGGTTCGGGCCGCCCGCCGCCGACCTCGTGGACGGGGTGGACCGGCGACCAGGTGTGGCCGGGCGCGGCGACCGGGTCCGGGTGCGCCTCCCGGTAGGAATCCCGGAACCCGGCCTCCGCGGCGTCCCTGGTCACCGGCCACCCGACGGCCGCCCAGTCCAGGTGGGAGGGGCAGTTGAAGTCCCCGGCCAGCACCACGGGCACGTCTGTGTCCCCGATCCGCCGCAGGGCCTCCCGCATCTGCTCGAGCCGGACCTCCTCGTGGGCGACCAGTTCGTCGGCGCCGAGCCCGTCGAAGTGGAACTCGTAGGGCCCGTACGGCGTGTAGTGCAGATGCACGGTCCAGATCTCGACCTCGCGGCCGGGCCGGACGGCGATCCGCACCCCGGCGGCCCCGTAGAAGCCGACGTCCGGGTCGCCGAGGCGGGCGGTGATCGGAAAGCGGCTGATGATCCCGAGGTTCTCGCCCGCCGCGTGGTGGTGCCAGCCGAGGGCCCCGGCGAGTTCCCGCGCGCTGGTCCCGGCGGTCTCCTGGAGGCCGACGACGTCCGCGCCCGCATCCATGATCGCCTTGACCTGCTTGGCGCGGTGGTCGTCGATCAGGCTGCCGCCCAGCCACAGGTTCCAGGACATCACCCGCAGTTCCGGTGCGGCCATCTCGCTCAGCTCCTTCGGGGTGACCCCGACCAGCGTGTCACGGACGGTCCGGCCGGGCGCGCCGCCGATCGGGGCGAGCGAGGGCACGGCCAGGACCGCGCATCCGGCGGCCTCGGCCGAGGCGACCCCGGTCTCGGTGTCCTCGACGGCGACACAGGCCGCCGGGTCGACGCCGAGGGCACGGCAGGCGGCGAGATAGGGGTCGGGGGCCGGCTTGGTGCGTCCGGTGTCGTCGGCGGTGACCGAGGCGGCGAACCGGCTCGGGCCGAGGGCGTCCAGGACGAGGTCGGCAACCGCGCGGGGGGACGCGGTGACCAGGGCGGTGGGGACGCCGGCCGCGGCCAGCGCGTCCAGCAGGTCGAGGGCGCCGGGGCGGGGCACGATGCCGGTGCGGACGCGGTCCGCGAACTCCCGGTGCAGCCCGGCCGCCAGAGCCGCGGCCGGGCGGCCGGTGACCCCGGCGAGCCAGCCGGCGGTGTACTCCACCGGCCGGCCGAGCACCTCGGGTTCGTCGGCCGCGGTGAGCGGCCGCCCGGCGACCTGTTCCACCGCCTCCCACCACAGTCGCTCGGTGTCGACGAGCGTTCCGTCCATGTCGAACAGGACGGCCTGGAGCGGGAGTCGTGGGTGGGGGGTCACGTTGTTGTCATTCCTCACTGATGGCTGACTGATGACTGACTGATGACTGACTGATGCCGCTGGACGCGTTACTGCTGAGCACGCTCCGCCACGAGCACCGGCCGCTCGGGCAGGGACACGGTCGCCGCGGATCCGGCCCCCAGCTCGGCGGCCTCGTGGACGGGCAGGTCGGCCTTGGCCTCGGTGCCGTCGGCCAGCCGTACGGTGACCCGGACGACCGCGCCCAGGAAGGCGGTGCCGACGACGGTGGCCGTACCGGCGCCGTCCGCGCGCACCTGGACCGCCTCGGGCCGGACCAGCACGTCGACCTCGCCCGCGCCCGGCGCCTGCCCGTCGATCGGCAGCCGCTGCCCGAGCACCTCGACGGTGTCCTCCTTGACCGTCCCCGGGATCCGGCTCATCGTGCCGACGAACTCGGCGACGAAGGCGGTGGCCGGACGGCCGTACAACTCGGCCGGCTCCGCGCACTGTTCGAGCTGCCCGGCGCGCATCACGGCGACCCGGTCGGCGATGGACAGCGCCTCCTCCTGATCATGTGTCACGAACAGGGTGGTGATGCCGAGTTCCTGCTGGAGGCGGCGGATCTCCTCGCGCAGGCTGAGCCGGACCTTGGCGTCCAGGGCGGACAGCGGTTCGTCCAGCAGCAGCACGCGGGGGCGCAGGGCCAGGGCGCGGGCGAGCGCGATGCGCTGCTGCTGGCCGCCGGAGAGCTGGTGCGGGAACCGCTCCCCCTTGTCGCCGAGCCCGACAAGGTCAAGCAACTCGGCGGCCCGCGACCGCCGTTCACTCGTGCGCACCTTGCGCATGCGCAGCCCGAACGCCACGTTGTCCACGGCGTTCAGATGCGGGAAGAGGCTGTACGACTGGAAGACCATCCCGGCATCACGGCGGTGCGCGGGGACGTGGGTGACGTCCTCGCCGTCCACCAGGACGGCGCCGGAGTCGGGGTGTTCGAAGCCGGCGAGCATGCGCAGCGCGGTGGTCTTGCCGCAGCCGGACGGGCCGAGCAGGGCCAGGAACTCGCCCGGCTGCACGGTCAGGTCGAGTCCGTCGAGGGCGACGGTGGCGCCGAACTCGCGCCGCAGCGACCGGAATTCGACGGTCGCGGCCTTCTCAAGGGTGGCGGTGGTCATGGTGTGTCATCCCCGGGAGGAAGCGGTTCGGTCACGGCCGCCGGCACCGGCGAGCGCGAGGAGCAGGGCCCAGGTCACCAGGAGACTGAGCACGGAGACGGCGACGGACATCTGGGCCTGTGAGCCGCCGACGTTGTAGATCCACACGGCGAAGGGCTGGTAGCCCAGCAGCGAGGCGACCGTGAACTCACCGAGCACCAGGGCCAGGGTGAGGAAGGCCGCGTTGAGCAGCGCCCCGCGCAGATTGGGCAGCACGGCCCGCACAAGCGCCTGCGGCCAGTTGGCACCGCAGCTGCGGGCGGCCTCGACGAGGGTGCGCACGTCGATCGCGCGCAGCCCGGCGTCCAGCGCCCGGTAGACGAAGGGCAGTGCCATCACGACGTACGCGAGGACCAGCACGAACGGGAAGGTCGGGTTCTGGATGGCGACGAACGTCTCGAACAGCGGGGTCCGGGAGAGGTAGTCCGGCCCCCACTTGAGCACGGTCGCGATGCCGGCGACGAACGCGATCGGCGGCACCACCAGCGGCAGCGAGCAGACGATCTCGACCACCGGGCGCAGCCTGGGCGCGCTCAGCCGCAGGGCGACCATGGCGGGCACCATCAGCAGCAGCACGACGGCGATGGTGGCGACGGCCAGTTCCAGCGAGAGGACCAGGCTGGAGAGGAAGCCGTCGGCGGACAGGATCTGGGAGTAGGCGTCGAAGGTGACGCCCTGGCCGGGCACGTCCACCGTGAAGACGACGGAGGCGCCCAGCGGGACCAGGAAGTAGAGGGCGGCCAGGCCGAGGACGGCCCAGCGCCACGGGGTCAGGCGTCGAGCCATCGGGCGCTCCGTCGTTGCAGGGGCAGGTACACGGCCATCACCACGCCGGCCACCAGCACCATGTCCAGGCTCAGGGCGAGGGCCACGTTCTCCTGGCCGACCAGGACGTTGCCGGAGATGGCGTCGGCGATCTGGAGGGTGACCAGCGGGACCGCGCTGCCGACCATCGCGGCGGCGGTGGCGTAGGCGGCGAAGGCGCTGCCGAAGAGCAGCACGAACCCGCCGAGCAGCGAGGGCGCGAGCACTGGCAAGGCCACGAACCGCCAGTACTGCACGCCGGTGGCGCCGTTGTTGAGCGCGGCCTCCCGCCACTGGGCGCGCAGTCCGTCCAGGGCCGGGGTGATGGTGAGGACCATCAGCGGGATCAGGAAGTACAGGTAGACGAGGACCAGGCCCCAGAAGCTGTAGAGGTTCCAGCCGTGGTCCGTGAGGTGCAGGTGCGTGGTCAGCACACCGGCGTTGCCGAGGGTCGCGACGAACGCGAACGCCAGCGGCACGCCGCCGAAGTTGGCGAGCACGCCGGAGGCGGTGAGCACGGCCTCGCGCAGTGCCCGGGAGCGCGAGCTGACGACGGCCTGCGCGAGCGGCAGTCCGAGGGCGGTGGCGATGAGGGCGGAGAGCGCGGACAGCTTGACGCTGCCGACGAGGGCGGTCAGGTACGGCCCCTGGAGGGAGTCGCTGAGGTTCCGCCCGGTGTACGAGGACACCCCGCTCGCCGGGTCCTTGACCGTGAAGGCACCGTTCAGCATGGCGATGGCCGGCAGCCCGAAGGCGAGGGCCGTGAAGGCGAGGAGCGGGACGACGGCCAGCCAGCCGGGGGCGCGGCGCCGCCGCTTCTGGGAAGCGGCGGACGCCACGTCGGCCCGCGTGAGCGTGGCCGTCATCCGGAGACGGCCTTCGACCAGCCCGTCGCGATGACCGTCTTGGCCTTGTCCTGCTGGGCCTCGGTCGGGAAGGACGGCGTGCCGGTGACCGCGGGGAGCTTGGCGGCGGCGGCCTTGTCCAGCGTGCCGGCCGTCTCCATCGAGGACATCAGGACCGGACGCGCGTACCCCTTGAGCCACAGGTTCTGGCCCTCGGTGCTGTACAGGTACTCCTGCCACAGGCGGGCGGCCGCCGGGTGCGGGGCGTCCTTGTTGATGGCCTGGGAGTAGTACTGGGCGTACTGGCCGTCGCTGGGGATGCTGACCTTCCAGTCGACGCCCTTGGACTTGAACTCGTCGGCGTAACCGGCGTTCAGGTAGTCCCAGTCGATGGAGATGGGCGTCTCGCCCTTCTCGACGGTGGCCGGGGTGGACTCGACGGGCGTGTAGTTGCCGTTCTTCTTCAGCTTGGCGAAGAAGTCGAGGCCGGGCTGGATG
Source organism: Streptomyces sp. NPDC054770 (assembly GCF_053611985.1). Lineage (NCBI taxonomy): Bacteria > Bacillati > Actinomycetota > Actinomycetes > Kitasatosporales > Streptomycetaceae > Streptomyces > Streptomyces sp. NPDC054770. Next base: position 13,639 of record NZ_JBSHBL010000036.1, on the reverse strand, counting down.
TCGTCGAAGGAGCCCTTGTTGGCGAGCGCGGCCGCGTACACGCCGCCGAACGCCGAACCTGACTTGGTCGGGTTGCCGTTGAGGGCGACCTGGCCCTTGTACTGCGGCTTGAGCAGGTCGGCGAAGGTGGTCGGGCAGGTCTTGACCCGCTTCGCGTCGCAGCCGATGGAGATGTAGCCGCCGTAGTCGTTGTACCAGCGGGCCTGCGGGTCCTTCTGCCCGGTGGGGATGTCGTCGTACGAGGCGACCTTGTACGGCGCGAGCAGCCCCTGCTGGGCCGCGCTGAGCGCGAACGACGAGCCGAGGTCGAGCACGTCCGGCGCGCGGTCCTGGCCCTTCCTCGACGTCACGGCGGTGATCTCGTCCTGGCTGGAGCCGTCGGGGCTCTCGTCCTCGATCTTGAGGCCGTACTTCTTCTTGAAGCCGTCGATGATGGCGCCGTAGTTCGCCCAGTCGCGGGGCACCGCGATGATGTGCAGTGTGCCCTCCTTCTTGGCGGCGGCGACCAGCTTGTCCATGCCGCCGAGGTCGGCGGCCGAGGTGGCGGTGGCGGCGTTCTTGCCGTCGGAGGTGGTGGACGACGTGTTGTCGGGGGCGGCGCCGCAGGCGCTGAGGGCAAGCGCGGCTACGGCGGCGAGGGAGCCGCCGAGGAGGGCGGTTCTCGGCAGGGACACGGTCACGGTCTCTCCAGGGACGCACGAGGGTGGGTGGCGCTGTGGCCGGCGCCGGGCGAACTTGTCTGAACAAGTTGGCTCACAGTACGCCCGGTGTGGGTGTCGGGACTGTGAACTCCGGAAAAACCCTGGACCCTGATTCGCTGCACAGTCCTGGCCGGTTCCGGGCTGACACGAATCACCCGGGAACGTCGATTAGGCTGGTCACGCTGTGCACAGCGGCCTATCCAGAGGGGAAGCATGACGGCGCGACACGAGGAGATCGCCGACGAGCTGCGGCACGCCATCGACCGCGAGGAGTACACCGTCGGCAGCCGACTGCCCTCGGAGACGGAGCTCGCCGCGGAGTACGGCGTCTCCCGCGGCACGGTCCGCCAGGCGGTCGCCGCGCTCACCGCCGAGGGACTGATCGGCTCCCGCCAGGGCGCCCGCCGGGTGGTCCTGGCCAGCCGCCGCAGCCAGAGCTTCGCGGAGCTGCGCAGTTTCGCTCAGTGGGCGAAGGCGATGGGCCGCGAGGCGACGGGACACGTGGTGTCCCAGGAGTACCGGCCCGCCGCCCAGGAGGACGCGGTCCGCCTCCAACTCCCCGCCGGAACAGAGGTGTTGCACGTACTCCGGGTGCGCGGCCTGGACGGCGAGCCGGTGTTGCTGGAGCGGACCGTGTACGCGGACTGGATCTCCCCGGCGGTCGAGGCGATAGAGCCGGAGTGCCCGTCCGTCACCCAACGGCTGTACGAGGAGACCGGGTTGGTCTTCGCCTACGGCGAGCACGTCATCGACGCGGTGGCGGCGGGGGCGCAGGACGCCGAGCTGCTCGGCATCCGCCGCACGAGTCCACTGCTGCGGGTGCGGCGCGTGACGACGACGCGGGAGGGCCGGCCGGTGGAGTGGTCGGACGACCGCTACCGGTCGGACGCGGTGAGCTTCAGCGTGCACAACTCCATCGGCAACAACGCGCTGGCGAGGAAGACCGCGGAGTAGGGGGTGGGGGGTGCGGCGGTGTGCCGGGTGCGGGCCGGTGGGGGTTGTTCGCGCAGTTCCCCGCGCCCCTGGGTTGGCGGTGGAACCGCGCCCTGAAGGGGCGCGGGGAACTGCGCGAACAGCCACGGATCACCCGCACCCGGCACACCACCGCACCCCCCGAGCTCTAGGCCGCTCTCACCCGGGCGCCCCTGACGAAAACCTCCTCAGCAGCGGCGACAGCACCAGTACCGACTTGGTCCGCTCCACGAACGGCTCCCCCGCGATCCGCTCCAGCACCCTCTCGAAGTGCCGCATGTCCGACGCGAAGACCTGCACGACGGCGTCGGCCTCACCGGTGACCGTCGACGCGGCCACCACCTCCTGGTAGCGCTCCAGGCCCCGCTGGATGGTCTCCGGGGACGTGTTGCGCCGGCAGTAGATCTCCACGAACCCCTCGGTCTCCCAGCCGAGGGCCGCCGGGTCGACCCGTACGGTGAATCCGGTGATCGCTCCGGAGGCGCGCAGCCGGTCCACGCGCCGTTTGACAGCAGGCGCGGACAGGCCGACCAGTTGCCCGATGTCCGCGTAGGAGCGGCGGGCGTCCTCGGCGAGGGCGTGCACGATGCGTTCGTCGAGATCGTTCAGCAAGGGGTCGTTCAGCTCTCAGGTGGTGCAGGACGGGACCGGCGACAGCCGTACACGAAGTAGAACACGGGCCCGGCGGCCGGCCGCCCCGCACCGCGCCCCCGCGCAGCGCCTAGGGCCTGTCGTTTGGATCAGGCCGGCCTGGCTCACGGTGCCTGTCGGCCGACCCGAGCGGGGCGTGGTGCGTACAGCTGCAAGGCGGAGGAGGGAGTCGACGCGGTGGGGGCACCTCCCGGCCGAAGGCTGGGGGACGTCGACAACCGACGACAACGCCGCTGGGGTCCCCCCACGCCTTTAAGGCAGTGGGGAGTGCGTGCCACGCCCCGCGACGCCGGCATGATCCAAACGACAGGCCCTAGCTCCAGCTGGCGTGCAGCGGCTTGCCCTCCGCGTAGCCGGCCGCACTCTGGATCCCCACGATCGCCTTCTCGGCGAACTCCTCCAGCGAGCCGGCGCCGGCGTAGGTGCACGACGACCGCACGCCCGCGATGATCGAGTCGATCAGGTCCTCCACGCCCGGCCGGGCCGGGTCGAGGAACATCCGGGACGTGGAGATGCCCTCCTCGAAGAGCCCCTTGCGGGCCCGGTCGTACGCCGACTCGTCCGACGTGCGGTTGCGCACCGCCCGCGCCGAGGCCATGCCGAACGACTCCTTGTAGAGCCGCCCGTCGGCGTCCTGCTGAAGGTCGCCCGGCGACTCGAACGTGCCCGCGAACCAGGAGCCGACCATCACGTTGGACGCACCGGCGGCCAGCGCCATGGCGACGTCACGGGGGTGCCGGACACCGCCGTCGGCCCAGACGTGCTTGCCGTACTTCCGCGCCTCCGCGGCGCACTCCAGGACCGCGGAGAACTGCGGCCGGCCGACGCCGGTCATCATGCGGGTGGTGCACATCGCGCCGGGGCCCACGCCGACCTTGATGATGTCCGCGCCGGCGTCGACGAGGTCCTTGACCCCCTCCGCGGAGACGATGTTGCCGGCCGCGATCGGGACCTGCGGGTCGAGGTCGCGGACCAGCTTGATCGCGCTGATCATCGACTCCTGGTGGCCGTGCGCGGTGTCGATGACGAGCGTGTCGACGCCCGCGTCGAGCAGTTGCTTCGCCTTGCCCGCGAAGTCGCCGTTGATACCGACGGCGGCGGCGATCCGCAGCCTGCTCTGTGCGTCGGTCGCCGGGGTGTACAGGGTGGCGCGCAGCGCGCCCTTGCGGGTGAGGATGCCGGCCAGCTTGCCGTCCCGGTCGACCGCCGGGGCATAGCGGCGGTTGGCGCCGTCCAGCTTGTTGAAGGCCTCGCGGGGGTCGATGTCCGCGTCGAGCAGCAGCAGGTCGCGGGACATGACCTCGGCGAGCTGGGTGAAGCGGTCGACGCCGGTGAGATCCCGGTCGGTGACGACACCGACCGGGCGGCCGTCCTCGTCGACGACGACACCGGCGTTGTGCGCCCGCTTCGGCAGCAGGGCCAGCGCGTCGGCGACGGTCTGGTGCGGGGCCAGCACGATCGGGGTGTCCAGGACCAGGTGGCGGCTCTTGACCCAGGTGATGACATCGGTGACCACGTCGATCGGGATGTCCTGCGGGATCACGACGAGTCCGCCGCGCCGGGCCACCGTCTCGGCCATCCGCCGGCCCGCGATCGCGGTCATGTTGGCGACGACCAGCGGGATGGTGGTGCCCGTGCCGTCCGGCGAGTTGAGGTCCACGCCCTGACGCGAGCCGACCGCGGAGCGGCTCGGCACCATGAAGACGTCGTCGTACGTCAGGTCGTACGGGGGCTGGAGGTCATTGAGGAAACGCACGTGCCGCACATCCCAGTCGATCAGAGGTGACCCCCGGACCGGCCGGCCAAGGGGAAAAGCACGTACTTCATTCTCCCATGCGGACCGGCACGTCATGCCCGGGACGAAGGTCCAGGCAGGTCAGAGGCCTTTTGGAGGAACCTACGGGAGCGGTCGGCCCGGTCTCCCACCGGTCGTCGTCATCTCAGCGGCGTCCGAAGGGGGTCGCGGGGCCGGTCTGTTCGGCCAGCCAGGTCGCCGCCGAGCGGGTCCAGGTCGAGGCCTCTCCGGCACCGTGGGCGAGGCCCAGGCTGTGCGGGCCGTGCGGATAGACGTGCACGGTGTGGGGCACGTCGTGCGCGGCCAGGGCCGTGGCCAGGCGGTAGGTGTGCTCCGGCAGGACGTACGGGTCCTCCGCCGTGTGCCAGAGGAAGAACGGCGGCGCCGACGGGGTCACCAGCGCGTCGAGCGAGGTGGCCCGGCGCAGCTCCGGCGAGGCGTCCTCGCCCAGCAGGACGATCCGGGACGGCCGGTAGGTCTCGGTCTCCATCGAGGTGATCGCGTAGCCGAGCACGGCGAACTGCACGGACGTCCGTGGGTCGTGGTCCGCGGTCAGGGCCGCCAGGCCCGCGAGATGCCCGCCCGCCGAGAACCCCACGAGCCCGATCCGGTCGGCCCCTTCGGCCCGCAGCCGCCGGATCTCGGCGCGCAGCGCTTCGAGGGGCACCGGATGCCGGACGCCGAGGGGATACCGGAAGACGCTCGCCGCCAGGCCCAGCCCCAGCCCGGTGAGCCACTCGGCGACCGGCTCGGCCTCGTGCTCGGCGTGCTGTACGTAGCCGCCGCCCGGCAGCACGATCACATGCGCGGACATCGGTCACTGTCCCCTCTCGCCCGCTTCGGGGAGCGCGGGCAGGTCGTCCAGGAAGTCGTCGGACGGCACGAAGAAGAGTGTGCCGGTGACCGCGGTGGAGAAGTCGAGGATCCGGTCGTGGGTGGCGTCGGCGGTGCCGAGGAACATGTTGCGCAGCATCTGCTCGACGACGTCGGGCGTCCGGGCGTACCCGATGAAGTAGGTGCCGAACTCGCCGCCGCCGGGGCTGCCGAACGGCATGTTGTCCCGCAGGATCTGCTGTTCCTCGCCGTCCGGTCCGGTGATCGTGTTCAGGTCCACGTGGGAGGCCGGCTCCTCCAGTTCGAGGTTGGTGGCCTTCGTACGGCCGATGATCCGCTCCTGCGTCTCGACGGGCAGCGCGTTCCAGGCGTCGAGGTCGTGGAGGTACTTCTGCACGATCACGTAGCTGCCGCCGACGTGACCGGGATCCTCCGCGCCGATCAGGACGGCCCGGCGGGCGGCGGCGCCGACCGGGTTCTCGGTGCCGTCGACGAAGCCCAGCAGGTCGCGGGCGTCGAGGTACTTGAAGCCCGGCACCTCGTCCTCGACGGTCACCGCGTCGCGCAGCCGGTGCATGAGCTCGGCGGCGAGTCCGAAGCAGAGGTCGAACCGGGTGGCCCGGATGTGCAGGAGAAGGTCGCCGGGGGTGGCGACCGCGGTGTGCCGGGGTCCCTCCAGCGGCTGGAAGGGGTGCAGGCCGGCCGGGCGGGGGTGGTCGAACAGACGGTCCCAGGCGGCGGATCCGACCCCCGCCACACAGCTCAGCGCGGCTTCCGGGGTACCGAACCCGAAGCTCCGCTCCAGCGCGCGCAGATCGCCGAGCACCTCCCGTGCCGTCTCCTCGCCGCCGGGGCGCACGGTGAGCACCAGGAAGATCGCGGCGGTGGTCAACGGACCGAGCACCGGCTGCGGTTCGGCCCCCGGCACGGACTGGGGTTCGGTGGTCAACGCGTCCTCCCGATGCGATCGGCACACGGTCTGTCGTACACATACTCGGGGTTGACGGCGCTCAGCGGATGAAGACGCTCCAAGCGACGGTGTCGAGATGGTCGGATCACAGCACGAGTGCCGGCCGTCGCGGCATCACATGAACGGGTGAGGACGGCGGCTCCCGGACCAGCCCGGACCGGATCACGGGGCGCGCAGGAGTCCCCGATGCGCCGGGCGACCAGGTCCGGTGCCTCCATGGGAGACGAAAGCCCGCGTGGGGCAGAGGAGTTCGAGGACCGGCCGCCAGGTGCGGTGCGAGCCGCCCCACCAGTACCGGGTTCACGGTCGGCGGCACGGCAACGGGGTGACCGCCGGCATCGACCTGTGCCTCTTGCCGCCGCATGCGGACGAGGGTGCGCGGCGAGAGCGGCCCGGGCAGCGGCACCAGCCTCCGTGCCCGCTTCCGGGACGCCGTTGGCACCACGCCCGCCGGGTACCGCCGCGCGTTCCGCACGACCGGGGACGCCGGGCAAGAATTCTTTCGCTCGACGGAATAGACAGACCTGTCTATGGTTTTACCATGCATGCTAGACAGACCGGTCTACTCACCAAGGACCTCCGAACCGACGATCTTCGGCCCCGTCCCCGCGAAGGATCTCCGATGAACCACCTCGCACCGCACGAGCGAACCGATCTCACCGAGCGCGGCAAGGCAGCGCGCAGGCCGATCCCGCCGCGTGCGGCGTTCTACCTGCTGGCCTCCGTCGTCGTCTCCTTCCTCGCCGCCTCCAGCGCGCCCACCCCGCTCTACGCGACGTACCAGGCCGAGTGGGGGTTCACCCCGATCACCACCACGGTCGTCTTCGGCATCTACGCGATCGCCGTCCTCTCCGGCCTGCTGGTCCTCGGCAAGCTGTCCGACCACGTCGGCCGCCGCCCGGTCCTGATCGCCGCGATCGCCGCCCAGGCCGCCGCGATGCTGCTGTTCTCCACCGCCGGCGGGGTCGGCGAACTGCTCGTCGCCCGCGTCGTCCAGGGCCTGTCCACCGGCGCCGCACTCGGCGCGGTCGGCGCCGCGATGATGGACATCAACCGCTCCCGCGGCACCATGGCCAACGCCTTCGCCCCCGGCCTCGGCACCGCGACAGGGTCCCTGATCAGCGGTTTCGTCGTGCAGTTCCTGCCCGCCCCGACCCACACGATCTTCCTCGGCCTGCTGGCCGTGTTCGTGGCCCAGGCGGTCGCCGTCGCCCTGATCGACGAGACCGTCACCAAGGAGCAGGGCGCCCTGGCCAGCCTGGTGCCCGAGATCAGGCTGCCGCGCACGGTCCGGGGCGCGGTCCTGGCCGCGGCACCCGTCGTCTTCGCCGTCTGGGCGCTCGCCGGGTTCTACGGTTCCCTGGGCCCCGCCCTGGTCCGCACCCTGGTCGGCTCCACCTCCGCCGTCTGGGGCGGCCTCGGACTCTTCGTCCTCGCGTTCGTCTCGGCCGCCTCGGTCCTCGCGCTGCGCAAGGCACAGGCCACGACCGTGATGTACACCGGCATCGGCGCGCTCGTGGCCGGAGTGGCGCTGACCCTGGTCGCGGTGGACCTGAGCTCCCCGGCGCTGTTCTTCGCCGGCACGGCCGTCGCCGGCGTCGGCTTCGGCAGCGGTTTCCAGGGCGGCATCCGCACGGTGCTGCCGCTGACGAAGCCCCACGAGAGCTCGGGTGTGCTGTCCCTGCTGTTCGTCGTCGCCTACCTCGGCATGGGCGTCCCGTCCGTGGCCGCCGGGGCGCTGGTGGTGCACGGGGGCGGACTGGTCCCGACCTCCGAGGAGTACGGCGCGGTGGTCATCGGCCTCGCGCTGCTGGCCCTGGCCGCCCTGCTGCTGCGGCGCGGCAGGCCGCAGAGCGGTCCCGGGGTGAAGGTGGCGGCCGGCGGCCCGCAGACGGTGCCGGTGACGGCCCGTGCGGACCGGGCGGACCGGTCCGAGTCCGTCACGCAGGCACGATGACCGAGTAGACCGGTCTGGTCAGCCGTAGACTGGAAGTGTCCGGAAGGTGAGTGGCATGACGAAGACGTTGACTGCTGCCAAGGCCCCCACGGCCAGGGAGCGGCTGCTCTCGGCGGCGAACGAGCTGTTCTACGCGGAGGGCGTGCAGACGGTCGGGATCGACCGGATCATCGAGCACGCCGGGGTCGCCAAGGCCTCGCTGTACAACACCTTCGGCGGCAAGGAACAGCTCATCCGCGCCTACCTGGACTCCCGGCACACCAGGCTGACCGAGCGGCTGCTGCGCGCTGTGGAGGGCGCCGACACCCCGCGGGACCGGCTGCTGGCCGTCTTCGACGCGCAGGCCGAACTGTTCACCGAGCCGGACTACCACGGGTGCGCCTTCATGGCGGCCAGCGCCGAGACCAAGCACGGCAGCACCATCGAGGAGGCCTCCGACGTCTCCCGCGCCTGGGTCCGGGACCTGTTCACCGGTCTCGCCCGGGACGCCGGCGCCCCGGATCCCGAGGCCCTCGCCCGCCGGCTGCACCTGCTGTACGACGGGGGCGTGGTGTCCGCGCGGATGGACCGCGACCCGTCGGTGGGCGCGGTCGCCCGGGAGACGGCCGCCGTCCTGATCGACGCGGCACTGCCGGCCGGGTCCTGAGAACCCCTTCCCCGGGGTCCGCCCGGCCGCCGCGGCAGCGTTGTCAGGCCTGCTGCCGCGGCGGTGTCACGCTCCCGGTCAGGGACCGTCCGGGTCCGCGCGGCTCAGCGCGGGCTTGGGCGTGGTGCCCGCCGTCATCAGGAAGTCGGCGGCCGAGGTGTCGGTGACGAGGCTGGTGACCAGCCCCGACCGCAGCACCGCGTCGATCGCGGCCGCCTTGCGCTGGCCCCCCGCGATCGCGACGACCTCGGGGATACGGCGCAGCTGGTCGGCCTTGACCGTGATGCATCGTTCCCCCAGGTCCCGTCCCACCCGGCGGCCGTCGGCGTCGAAGAGGTGCGCGGCCATCTCGGCGGCGACGCCCAGCGTGGCGTAGTGCGCGCGCTCCTCGTCGCTGAGCATGTCGTGCACCGTGGAGATGCCCCGCTCCCAGGAGCCGATGGAGACACAGGCGACCGTGACCTTGTCGAAGTACTCGAAGGCGCGGGCGATCCCGGTCTGGTTGCGCAGCGCGGCCGCGGTGGCCGCGTCCGGCAGCAGCATCGGCGCGTAGATCGGGTGGGCGTCGCCGCCCGACACCTGGGCGGCGCGCCGGACGGCCTCCACCGAGCCGCGCTCGGAGGTCCCGGCGTCGTACACGCCCGTCAGCTGCACCACCGTGCACGGCGGCAGCCGGTCGAGCGCGGCCGCCATGTGGATGGTGGACCGGCCCCAGGCGAGGCCGAGCACATCCCCCTCGTTGACCAGTTCGCCGAGCAGGTCCGCGGCGACCTCGCCGAGGTTCTCCGGGTCGGGGGTCTCCTCCGCCTCGGCCGGGGACTCGACCACCACGGCATGCCGCAGGCCGTAGCGAGCGCGGAGCGCGTCCGAGCGCTCGGCGTCCAGTTCGGCCGGTACACGGATCTCGATGCGTACGAGATCCCTTTCGAGGGCAGTCTCCAGTACCCGGGCCACTTTGAAGCGGCTGACGCCGAACTCCTCAGCGATCTGGATCTTGGACTTGCCCTCGAGGTAGAAGCGGCGGGCCATGGCCGCCGCCTGCACCAGCTCTGCGGGTCCCATCCGCATGGCTGACCGGCCCGCCGACATACCCGACACGGCCATCTCCTCACTGCTGTTCACACTCTGGATACGCCGTTCATCCTTGCAGATCCGGCGCACTTGATCAGCCCTGATCGGAGCCGTTCACGTTCCCGTACCTCAGTGGTCGCACGCCCACGACGCCTGGGCGGTGGCCGTCGCCGCCTGGGTGCGTAGTGCACGTACCGCCTCTGCCGGGTCGTTTGCCCCGTACACCGCGGAACCTGCCACAAAAACATCGGCTCCGGCGTCCGCGCACCGCTCGATTGTCGACGCGGAAACTCCACCGTCGACCTGCAGCCACAGCTCCAGCCCGTGCTTGCCGATCAGCTCCCGGGTGCGGCGGATCTTCGGCAGCATGATGTCGAGGAACGCCTGACCTCCGAAACCGGGCTCCACGGTCATGATCAGCAGCATGTCCAGCTCGGGGAGCAGGTCCTCGTACGGCTCGATGGGCGTCGCGGGCTTGAGCGCCATGGACGCGCGGGCGCCCTTCGCCCGGATCTCCCGCGCGAGCCGCACGGGGGCGGCGGCGGCCTCCACATGGAAGGTGACGGAGGAGGCCCCCGCTTCGACGTACTGGGGCGCCCACCGATCGGGGGCGTCGATCATCAGGTGGCAGTCCAGCGGGGTGTCCGTAGCACGGGCCAGGGACTCTACGACCGGCACACCGAGCGTGAGGTTCGGGACGAAGTGGTTGTCCATGACGTCGACGTGGAGCCAGTCGGCGCCTTCGACCGCCTTCGCCTCGTCCGCGAGGCGGGCGAAGTCGGCGGACAGGATGCTGGGGTTGATCTGCACGGCCATGCCCCAAGCGTGCCATGCCCTGACGGGTAGGACCGAGTGGGGTTCGGGGGTGGTTGCGGGTGAGCGTCGGCCGCGGGCCGGTGGGGGTTGCTCGCGCAGTTCCCCGCGCCCCTTATGGGGCGCTGCCCAGCCGCGGGCGGCCGTGTCAGCCACTTCAGCTGCGGGCAGGCGTGCCGCAGGGCGGCGGGGGTGGGCGCAGCGGCACCCTGCCAGCGCCGGTAAGCGCCCCACCCCCCACCTCAGCCAGTCCTCCGGATCAAGGCCAGATACATCGCGTCCGTGCCGTGCACATGCGGCCACAGCTGCACATCCGGCCCTTCCCCCAGCTCAGGCACCCCCGGCAGCAGAGGACGCGCGTCCACCAGCTCGGTCTCCGGCCGCTGCTTGAGCACGTCCTGGACCACCGCGCGGGTCTCCGCGAGGTGCGGGGAACAGGTCGCGTAACCGACCACCCCGCCCACCCGTACCGAGTCGATCGCGGTACGCAGCAGTGCCCGCTGCAGCGGACCGAAGTTGTCGAGGTCCTCGGGGCGCCGCCGCCACCGTGCCTCGGGGCGGCGGCGCAGTGCGCCCAGGCCCGTGCACGGGACGTCCATCAGGACCCGGTCGAAGGTGCCGGGGCGCCACGGCGGCCGGGTACCGTCGGCCGCGATGACCTGGTACGGCCCCGGATTGCCGTGCAGCGCCTTCTCGACCAGCCCGGCCCGGTGCGGCTGCTTCTCGGAGGCGAGCAGCACGGCTCCCCGCTCGGCGGCGAGCGCGGCGAGCAGCGCGGCCTTGCCGCCGGGTCCGGCGCAGCCGTCCAGCCACTTCTCGTCCGGGCCCTCGACCGGCACGCCGGCCAGCGCGAGGGCGACCAGCTGGCTGCCCTCGTCCTGCACACCTGCCCGGCCCTCCTGCACGGCCGTGATGGCGCCGGGCTCCCCGCCCTCGGTGAGGCGCACGGCGTACGGCGACCAGTGCCCCGGTACGGCGGCCTCCTCGCGGAGAAGTTCCTCGGTGGTGGCCCGCCCCGGCCGGGCGACCAGCGTCACCTCGGGCCGCTCGTTGTCGGCGGCCAGCAGTTCCTCGATCCCCGCGCGTCCGCCCCCCAACGAATCCCAGAGCGCGGAGACGACCCACCGCGGATGCGAGTGCACCACGGCGAGATGGTCCTCGGGGTCCGCGTCGTAGGGCGGCGCGACCTTCGCGATCCAGCCGTCCAGGTCGTCCTGCGCGACCTTGCGGAGCACGGCGTTGACGAACTTGGCCCGTCCGTCGCCCAGCACCACCCGGGCCAGCTCGACGGAGGCGGAGACGGCCGCGTGGCTGGGAATCCGCGTGCCGAGCAACTGGTGCACACCCAGGCTGAGCACGTCAAGGACCGGCGGGTCCACCTCGCGCAGCGGCCGGTCGACGCACTCGGCGATGATCGCGTCGTACGTCCCCTGCCGGCGCAGCGTCCCGTACACCAGCTCGGTCGCGAGCGCGGCGTCCCGCCCGTCGAACTTCTCGGGTCCCTCTTTCTCCCGGGCCTTGCGCAGCAGCGGCGGCAGCACGAGGTTGGCGTACGCGTCCCGCTCGTCCACGGCGCGCAGCGCCTCGAAGGCGAGGATGCGGACGGGGTCCCGCTGGGGACGGCGGTAGGGCTTGGCTGGCCTGCGCGGCCGCCGGGACTGCTCGCTCACGAAAAGGTGCTCCGGGTATGGGAATGAGGCGACTCCCAGCGTACGCCGCGTACACCGGAAAGCCGCTGCTGGGAGAGGGCGCTCAGGCTCCGAGGGTCTCCCCGGCGCCGATACGCACGCCGCGCGCCCAGTCGGCGGCCCGCATCGGCTTCTTGCCCTGGGCCTGCACCCAGAGCAGTTCCACGGCGTACGACCCGGTGCCCACGTGCACGCTGTTCTTGCCGACGGCGATCTGGGCCGGGGTGAGGTCGGTCCGCTCGGGCACCGGCGTGACCTGGATCAGCTTGAGCCGCTCACCGCGGAAGGTGGTCCAGGCGCCGGGGGCGGGGGTGCACCCGCGCACGATCCGGTCGACGCGCAGCGCGGGGGCCGACCACTCCACCTTCGCGTCCTCGACGGTGATCTTCGGCGCGAGGGTGATCCCCTCGGCCGGCTGCGGTACCGCCTTGAGCGTGCCGTCCTCGATGCCGTCCATGGTCGCGGCGAGCAGCCCGGACCCCGCGAAGGCGAGCCGCGTCAGCAGGTCACCGCTGGTGTCGGTGGGCCGGATCTCCTCGGTGACGGTCCCGTAGACGGGCCCGGAGTCGAGGCCCTCCTCGATGAGGAAGGTGGAGGCGCCCGTGATCTCGTCCCCGCCCATGATGGAGTGCTGCACAGGAGCCGCGCCGCGCCAGGCGGGAAGCAGCGAGAAGTGCAGGTTGACCCAGCCGTGGGCCGGCACGTCCAGCGCGACCCGCGGCAGCAGCGCGCCGTACGCCACCACCGGGCAGCAGTCCGGCCCGATCTCCTTCAGCCGCTCCAGAAAGTCCGGATCGCGCGGCTTGAGCGGCCTCAGCACCTCGATGCCGGCCTCCATCGCCCGCTCGGCCACAGGCGAAGCGACCAGCCTGCGCCCCCGCCCGGCCGGCGCATCGGGCCGCGTGACCACGGCGGCCACCTCGTGCCGCCCGGAGGAGATGAGAGCCTCCAGAGCAGGAACGGCGACTTCGGGGGTACCGGCGAAGACAAGCTTCATGGGCGACTGAGACCCTCTCGAACGGCAGCAACACGGGCAACACACAAGTCTATGCCGCACCAACCAACCACCACCCACAACCCCACAGCCCACCAACCACAACCCACCAAACCAGCGGCCAACCGCCACGGGCCAACGACTGACGGCTGGCCGCTGACCGCTGACCGCTGGCCGCTGACGGCTCACGGCTGGCGGCTGGCGGCTGGCGGCTGGCGGCGGTTGCTGACGTCTGACAGCTGACGACGGCTGGCCCCTGACGCATGACGCCTGACAGTTGACGCCTGACGGCGGCTGACCCCGACCGCCGACGGCTGACGGCGGCTGGCCCCTGACAGTTGACGCCCGACGCCCGACGCCCGACGCCCGACGGCTGACGGCTGACGGCTGACGGCTGACGGCTGACGGCTGACGGCTGACGGCTGACGGCGGTTGCTGACAGCTGACGGCGGCTGACGCATGACGCCTGACAGTTGACGCCTGACGGCGGCTGACCCCGACCGCCGACGGCTGACGGCGGCTGGCCCCTGACAGTTGACGCCCGACG
>NZ_JBSHBL010000035.1:0-115044 GCF_053611985.1 Streptomyces sp. NPDC054770 | reverse complement strand
CATCCCATCGGGACCACCTTCCGCAAGGGCCGCAACAACACCCTCGACCCCACCCCGGACGATGTCGGGGTGCCCTGGGCGATCGGGTCGCCCGAAGGCGGCCACGACAGCGTCCATCCGGACCTGGGGACCCTGGAGGACTTCCAGTGGTTCGTCGCCGAAGCCGGGCGGCACGGGCTGGAGATCGCCCTGGACTTCGCCCTGCAGTGCTCACCCGACCACCCCTGGGTGGAGAAGCATCCCGAGTGGTTCCACCACCGCCCCGACGGCACCATCGCCTACGCCGAGAACCCGCCGAAGAAGTACCAGGACATCTACCCGGTCGCCTTCGACGCCGACATGGACGGCCTGGTCGCCGAGACCGTCCGCGTGCTGCGGCACTGGATGGACTGCGGGGTGCGGATCTTCCGCGTGGACAACCCGCACACCAAACCCGTCGTGTTCTGGGAACGGGTGATCGCCGAGATCAACACGGCCGACCCGGACGTCATCTTCCTCGCCGAGGCCTTCACCCGGCCCGCGATGATGCGCACCCTCGCCCAGACCGGCTTCCAGCAGTCCTACACCTACTTCACCTGGCGCAACACCAAGCAGGAACTCACCGAATACCTCACCGAGCTGTCGGGCGAGTCCGCCGCATGGATGCGGCCCAACTTCTTCGCCAACACCCCCGACATCCTGCACGCCTACCTCCAGCACGGCGGCCGGCCCGCCTTCGAGGCCCGTGCCGTGCTCGCCGCCACCCTCTCCCCCACCTGGGGCATCTACAGCGGCTACGAACTCTGCGAGAACACCCCCCTCAAAGAGGGCGGCGAGGAGTACCTCGACTCCGAGAAGTACCAGCTCAAACCCCGCGACTGGACCCGCGCCGACACCGACGGCATCGCCCCCCTCATCACCCGCCTCAACACCGTCCGGCGCAGCCATCCCGCGCTCCGGCACCTGCGCAACCTGAGCTTCCACCACACGGACAACGACTCCGTCATCGCGTACAGCAAGCGCACCGGGTCGGACACCGTTCTGGTGATCGTCAACCTCGATCCGCACCACACCCAGGAGGCCACGGTCTCGTTGGACATGCCGCAACTCGGCCTGGACTGGAACGCCGTGCTGTCCGTGCGGGACGAACTGACGGGTGAGACCTACTCGTGGGGCAGGACCGGCTATGTGCGTCTCACCCCCGGCCGGACGCCGGCGCATGTGTTCCAGGTGGAGCGGCCGACACCAGCGAACGGAGGGCCCAGCGCGTCATGACTGTCAACGAACCCGTCCCGGACACCTTCGAGGACACCCCCGCAAAGGACCGGGACCCGGACTGGTTCAAACGTGCCGTCTTCTACGAGGTCCTGGTCCGCTCCTTCCAGGACAGCGACGGCGACGGTGTCGGCGACCTCAAAGGTCTGACCGCGAAGCTGGACTATCTGCAGTGGCTCGGCGTCGACTGCCTCTGGCTGCCGCCCTTCTTCAAGTCCCCCCTGCGGGACGGCGGTTACGACGTCTCCGACTACACCGCCGTACTCCCCGAGTTCGGTGACCTCGCCGACTTCGTGGAGTTCGTCGACGCCGCCCACCAGCGCGGCATGCGCGTCATCATCGACTTCGTCGTCAACCACACCAGCGACCAGCACCCGTGGTTCCAGGAGTCCCGGAAGAACCCGGACGGTCCGTACGGCGACTTCTACATGTGGGCGGACGACGACAAGCAGTACCAGGACGCGCGGATCATCTTCGTCGACACCGAGGCCTCCAACTGGACCTACGACCCGGTGCGCGGCCAGTACTACTTCCACCGCTTCTTCTCGCACCAGCCGGACCTCAACTACGAGAACCCGGCCGTCCAGGAGGAGGTGCTGGCGGCGCTGCGGTTCTGGCTGGACCTGGGCATCGACGGCTTCCGGCTGGACGCGGTGCCGTATCTGTACGCGGAGGAAGGCACCAACTGCGAGAACCTGCCGCCCACCCACGAGTTCCTGAGGCGGGTCCGCCGCGAGATCGACGCCATGTTCCCGGACACCGTGCTGCTGGCCGAGGCCAACCAGTGGCCCGAGGACGTCGTCGACTACTTCGGCGACTACGACAAGGGCGGCGACGAGTGCCACATGGCGTTCCACTTCCCTGTCATGCCACGGATCTTCATGGCCGTGCGCCGGGAGTCCCGCTACCCCGTCTCGGAAATCCTCGCCAAGACCCCCGCCATCCCCTCCGGCTGCCAGTGGGGCATCTTCCTGCGCAACCACGACGAGCTCACCCTCGAAATGGTCACCGACGAGGAACGCGACTACATGTGGGCCGAATACGCGAAAGACCCGCGTATGCGCGCCAACATCGGCATCCGGCGGCGCCTCGCCCCCCTCCTCGACAACGACCGCAACCAGATCGAGCTGTTCACCGCCCTGCTGCTGTCCCTGCCCGGCTCCCCGATCCTCTACTACGGCGACGAGATCGGCATGGGCGACAACATCTGGCTCGGCGACCGCGACGCGGTCCGCACCCCCATGCAGTGGACCCCCGACCGCAACGCCGGCTTCTCCTCCTGCGACCCGGGACGGCTCTACCTGCCCACCATCATGGACCCCGTCTACGGCTACCAGGTCACCAACGTCGAGGCCTCCATGTCCTCGCCGTCCTCCCTGCTGCACTGGACCCGCCGCATGATCGAGATCCGCAAGCAGAACCCTGCCTTCGGACTCGGGTCCTACACCGAACTCCAGTCGTCGAACCCGGCCGTCCTGGCGTTCCTCCGCGAGTACGAGGACGACCTGGTCCTGTGCGTGCACAACTTCTCGCGGTTCGCCCAGCCCACCGAACTCGATCTGCGGTCCTACGACGGCCGGCATCCGGTCGAGCTGATCGGCGGGGTGCGGTTCCCGGCCATCGGTGAACTGCCGTATCTGCTCACCCTCGCGGGGCACGGCTTCTACTGGTTCCGGCTCTCCCGAGTCGCCTCCCGCATCGGCCTTCGGCGCTGAGCGTGCCGAGCCGAGGAAAGGACGCGTCCCCATGACGAAGACCGTTGACCTGCTGCCCCGGGGCACGACGGCCGGCCTGGACCGGCCGCTGGTGGCCTCGCTGGGCGGGCTGCTGCGCGACTGGCTGCCCCGGCAGCGCTGGTTCGCGGGCAAGGACCGGCCCGTCACGGAGTTGTCCGTGCTGTCGGTGACCGAACTCTTCCCCGGCTGCCTGCACCTGCTGGTGCACGCCGACCACTCCCCCCACGGGGACACCACTCCGTCCGGTGACTGCTACCAGCTCCTGCTCGGCGTGCGCGAACACCGCGCGCCCAGGCTGGAGCGGGCCTGCATAGGCCGGGCCGAGGAGGGCCCGCTGGCCGGGCTCGCCGTCTACGACGCCCTGCACGATCCGCACGCCGCCGAGCTGCTCCTGGAGCGGCTGCGCATACCCGGCACGGCCGGCCCGCTGCGCTTCGAGACCGCCCCGGACGTCCGGATACCCGGCGGACTCGCGCCCCGGCTGCTGGCCGCCGAGCAGTCCAACTCCTCGCTGGTGTACGGAGACTCCTACATCCTGAAGGTGTTCCGGCGGATCCAGCCCGGTGTCAACCCGGACCTGGAGGTGCCCGGCGCGCTGGCCGCGCAGGGCTGCGCACGGGTACCGGCACCCGTGGCCTGGTTCCGCACCACCGAGCCGAGCCCGGCGACGCTCGGCGTGTTGCAGCCCTTCCTGCCGGACGCGTCCGACGGCTGGACCCTCGCCCTGCGCGCGCTCGCGGCCGGGCACGACTTCACCACCGAGGCGCACGAGCTGGGGCGGGCCACCGCGGACGTGCACCTCGCGCTCGCCGCCGCGTTCCCGTCCGCCGTCCACGACGAACACAGCCGCACCGCGCAGGCGATGTCGGCGCGGCTGGACACGGCCGCGCATGCGGTGCCGGCGCTGCGGCCGTTCGTACCGGGGCTGCGCGGCGCCTTCGACGCGCTCGCCACCTGCGACGCGGGGCCGCTCGCCCAGCGGATCCACGGCGATCTGCATCTCGGGCAGGTGCTGCGGGCGGACCACGAATGGTTCGTCATCGACTTCGAGGGGGAGCCGTCCCGGCCGCTCGCCGAGCGGCGCAGCACCCAGTCGCCGGTACGGGACGTCGCCGGGATGCTGCGCTCCTTCGACTACGCGGCCCGGCAGCGCCGCCCCTGGCGCCCGGAATGGGCCCGCCGCTGCCGGGAGGCCTACTGCGCGGGATACGCTGCGCGGGCCGGCTGGGACCCGCGCAAGAAGCACGCACTGCTGCGCGCCCACGAGACGGACCGCGCGGTGTACGAGGTGGTGTACGAAGCCCGGCACCGGCCGGCCTGGCTTCCCGTTCCCATGGCCGCGATCGAGCGGCTCGCCCGCTGGGGAGGCTGACCGACATGGCACTGCGTGACTCTTCACTCCCCGAGCCCTCCGGGCCGTCCCGTCCCACGGCCCCGCCCCTGGACGCCGCGGACCGCGAACGGCTGCTCGCGGGCGCCCATCACGATCCGCACGCCGTGCTCGGCGCCCGCCCGGTGGAGGGCGGCGCCCTCTTCAGGGCGCTGCGCCCGCACGCCCGTGCCGTGTCCGTACTGGCCGACGGGGTTCGCAGCCCCCTGGCCCCGGAGGGCGACGGGCTCTTCGCGGCCGTGCTGCCGTACGCCGAGGTCCCGTCGTACACCCTCCTCGTCGAGTACGAGTACGAGGACGGGGACGGGAACGGGAACGAGGAGGCCGGAGAGGCCCGCGAGCACGAGGTCCACGATCCGTACCGGTTCCTGCCCGCGCTCGGCGAGTTCGACCTGCATCTGATCCGGGAGGGTCGGCACGAGCAGCTGTGGCAGGCGCTCGGCGCGGAGCCGATGACCCATGACGGGGTGGCCGGCACCCGGTTCACGGTGTGGGCGCCGAACGCGCAGGGCGTGCGGGTGGCCGGGGACTTCACGTGCTGGGACGGCACGCAGTTCCCGATGCGTTCGCTGGGCGCGGCCGGGGTGTGGGAGCTGTTCCTGCCGGGGGTGGGCGAGGGCGCCCGGTACAAGTTCGAGATCACGTCCCGGCACGGCGGCCGGTTCCTCAAGGCGGACCCGATGGCCCGGCGCACGGAGGTGCCGCCCGCGACGGCGTCGATCGTGACGGTCTCGCACTACGAGTGGGGCGACGCGGAGTGGATGGCGCACCGGGGTGACGTCCCGGTGCACGAGGCGCCGTTCTCCGTGTACGAGGTGCATCTGCCGTCCTGGCGACCGGGTCTGACCTATCGCCAGCTGGCCGAGGAGCTCCCCGCGTACGTCGACGACCTGGGTTTCACGCACGTCGAGTTCATGCCGGTCGCCGAGCATCCCTTCGGCGGCTCCTGGGGCTACCAGGTCACCGGCTTCTACGCACCGACCTCCCGGCTCGGCACGCCCGACGACTTCAGGTACCTGGTCGACGCGCTGCACCGGGCCGGCATCGGCGTGATCATGGACTGGGTGCCGGCCCACTTCCCCAAGGACGACTGGGCGCTGGCCCGCTTCGACGGGGACCCGCTGTACGAGCCCGGGGACGAGCGGCGGGCCGAGCATCCGGACTGGGGGACCTACGAGTTCGACCTCGGCCGGGTGGAGGTGCGCAACTTCCTGGTCGCCAACGCCGTGTACTGGTGCGAGGAGTTCCACGTCGACGGGCTGCGGGTGGACGCGGTCGCCTCGATGCTCTACCTCGACTACTCGCGGGACTCCGGACAGTGGACGCCGAACGTGTTCGGCGGGCGCGAGGACCTGGACGCGGTGGCGTTCCTCCAGGAGATGAACGCGACCGTGTACCGGCGTGCGCCCGGGGTGGTGACCATCGCCGAGGAGTCCACCGCGTGGGACGGGGTGACCCGGCCGACCGACGGCGGCGGCCTCGGCTTCGGGCTGAAGTGGAACATGGGCTGGATGCACGACTCGCTGGAGTACATCAAGCACGAGCCCGTCCACCGCAAGTACCACCACCACGAGATGACCTTCTCGATGGTCTACGCGTACAGCGAGAACTACGTCCTGCCCATCTCCCACGACGAGGTCGTGCACGGCAAGCGGTCACTTGTCTCGAAGATGCCGGGCGACTGGTGGCAGCAGCGCGCCAACCACCGCGCGTATCTGGCCTTCATGTGGGCCCATCCGGGCAAGCAACTGCTCTTCATGGGGCAGGAGTTCGCCCAGGGCGGCGAGTGGTCCCATGCCGACGGCCCGGACTGGTGGCTGCTCGACCCCGGGTACGGGGCCGAGGCCGATCACCGGGGTGTCCGGGATCTGGTCCGCGATCTCAACTCCGGGTACCGCGCGCACCCCGCGCTGTGGCAGCGCGACACCGATCCGGCGGGTTTCCAGTGGGTCCTGGGCGACGCCGCGGAGGACAACGTCTTCGCCTTCCTGAGGTTCGATGCCGAGGCCCGGCCCCTGCTGGCGGTCTCCAACCTCTCCCCCGTGGTCCGTCCCGGCTACCGGCTGAGCGTGCCCAAGGGGGCGCCCGTCTGGCGGGAGATCCTCAACACCGACAGTGCCCGGTACGGCGGCGGGGACGTCGTCAGCCGGGGGCCGCTGCTCGCCGACGAGGGCGCTCTGCGGCTCACGCTGCCCCCGCTCGGCACGGTGTGGCTGGAGCCCGTCGCCCCGTAGCCGGCCGCGGGCCCGGTCACGTGTTTCCGCGGCCCGGTCCGGGCAGTCCGGGATGAAAGACCCCGCCGCGCCCGGTCGCGGCCCGGCCGGAGGGCGGTTCCCTGTGCTGCGTACCGTCGGAGTGGAGGAAGAACTCCTGCTGGTCCACCCGGACAGCGGGGAGCCCAGGCCCTGGTCGGCCGCCGTCCTCGACCGGGCCGCCCAGGACGATCCCGGACAGGCCGTGTTCCAGACGGAACTGTTCGGGCAGATGCTGGAGCTCGCGACCAGTCCGCAGCGGGACATGGCGGAGCTCGGCGCCGAGATCGTCGGCTGCCGCAAGGAGGCGGGCCGGCTGGCCGGCGAGATCGGCTGCGCGGTCGCGGCGCTCGCCACCTACCCGCTGCCGGTCGACCCGGCGCTCACCCGGCACGAGCGGTACCACTGGATGGCCGGGCGGTTCGGCGCCGCCATGGTGGACTGGTTCGTCTGCGGCTGCCATGTGCATGTGTCGGTCGAGTCCGACGAGGAGGGGGTCGCCGTCCTCGACCGGATCCGGCCGTGGCTTCCGGTGCTGCGTGCGCTCAGCGCCAACTCGCCGTTCTGGCAGGGCCGGGACTCCGGCTACGTCAGCTTCCGCAGCCGGCTGTGGGCGCGCGGCCCGTCGGCGGGGCCGACCGAGCTGTTCGGCTCGGCCGAGCGGTACCGGCGGCGGGTGGCGGACATGGTGGCCAGCGGGGTCATCCTCGACACCGGGATGGTGTACTTCGACGCCCGGCTGTCCACGCGCTACCCGACGGTGGAGATCCGGGTGGCCGACGTGTGCCTGCGGGCGGACACCACCGTCCTCGTCGCCGCGCTGATCCGCGCCCTGGTGGAGACGGCGGCGCGCGACTGGCGGGCCGGGCGGCCGCCGCTCGACCCCAGCGTGAGCATGCTCCGGCTGGCCTCCTGGCAGGCCGCCCGCACCGGCCTGGAACAGGAGCTCCTGGACCCGGTCACCATGCGGCCCCGGCCCGCCGTCGAGGTGGTGCGCGCGCTGCTGGCGCACACCGCGGACGCGCTCGCCGACAGCGGTGACACGGTCGGCGTCGAGGAGGGCGTCGCACAGTTGCTGCACAGGGGTACCGGCGCCCGCGAGCAGCGGTCCTTCCTGGCGCGCACCGGGAGCCTGCGGGACGTCGTCGTGGAGTGCGTGCGCCGCACCCAGGGTTGAGCTCCTGTCATCAGGTGGAAACGAGTTGACCGTTCCTGACACGGGCCGCACTCCCCTGGGCTAGATTCGACCCGCATCGACAACAGTACTGATCGGGAGGGTCACCCTCCGTACATCCAGGAGCAGCGCATGCGCGACTACGCCCTCGCTCCGACGACCGCTTCGACCCTGACCGGCGGGCTCGCCGACAGCATCTTCGAGACGGCGGACCGGAACCCCACACTGCCGGTGCTCGCGCGCCGGCCCGACACCGCCGCCGGGAGCTGGGAGGAGGTCACCGCGGTCGAACTGCGGGACGAGGTGGTCGACCTGGCCAAGGGGCTGATCGCGTCGGGGATCTCGCCCGGACAGCGGGTGGCCATGATGGCGCGGACCCGCTACGAGTGGACGGTGTTCGGCCTCGCCCTGTGGTCGGTGGGCGCGGAGGTCGTCCCGATCCACCCGACGTCCGCGCGGGACCAGGTCGAGTGGATCCTGCGGGACGCCGGCTGCGTGGCCGTGGTGGTCGAGGACGACCGGGCGGTGATGACCGTAGGCACGGTGTGCGAGGGGCTGCCCGGGCTCAAGCACGTGTGGCAGCTGGACGCGGGGGTGCTGCCCGAGCTGGTGCAGAAGGGCGCGTTCGTCCCGCTGACCACGGTGGAGTCGCTGCGCCGGATCGTGATGCCGGACTCCACGGCGGCCATCACCTACACCTCGGGCACCTCGGGCCGTCCGCTGGGCTGCGCGCTGAGCCACCGCGGGCTGGCGTACCCCTGCGACACCCTGCTGGCGGGCTGGGGGCACACCGCGTCCCGCCCTGGCGAGCAGGCCTCCGTGCTGGCCTTCCTGCCGTTCTCGCACGTGTACGGCCTGATGATCATGGTGATGTGTCTGCGCGGCGGCATCCTGATGGGCCACGAGCCGGAGATGACCGAGGCCGCGCTGGCCTCGGCGCTGGGCACGTTCCGGCCGACGTACCTGTACGCCGTGCCGTCGGTGCTGGAGAAGCTGTACAAGACGTTCCTGCGCACCTCCCAGCAGCACGGCCGGGGCGCCCTGTTCGACCGGGCCGCGGAGACCGCCCGGGACTTCGCCGCCGCCCTGGAGCGGCAGCGGCTGGGCGTCGGCACGGGCCCCGCCTTCGACCTGCGGCTGCAACACGCCCTGTACGAGCGGACGGTGTACCGCAGACTGCGGGGGGCACTCGGCGGCCGGGTGCTGCGGGCCACGTCCGGCGGCTCCTCGCTCAGCCGTGAACTCACCTTGTTCTACGAGGGCATCGGCATGTACGTCCATGACGGCTACGGCCTCACCGAGTCCAGCGGCGGGATCACCATGCAGCCGCTGGGCCGGGAGAAGTCGGGCACGGTCGGCCGGGCCCTGCCGGGCACCCAGATCCAGGTGGCCGACGACGGGGAGATCCTGGTGCGCGGTCCCTCGGTGTTCCAGGGGTACGTCGGTGACGACTACGCGACCCGGGCCGCGCTGCGCGGCGGCTGGCTGGCCACCGGGGACATCGGGCGGCTGGACTCCGAGGGCTATCTGACCATCACGGGCCGCAAGAAGGACATCATCATCACCAGCAGCGGCAAGAGTGTGGCCCCGGCGCCGCTGGAGCAGCGGCTGCGGATGCACCCGCTGGTGCACCAGGCGGTGGTCGTCGGCGACGACCGGCCCTGTGTGGGCGCGCTGATCACCCTGGACCCGGACTTCCTCGCCCACTGGCGGGGGGCGCTCGCGGTGCCGGGCGACTCGCCCGGGCGCGAGGCACGCGAGGAGAACGCGCTGCGCGAGGAGATCGCCCGTGCCATCGCGTCCGCCAACAGTGTGGTGTCCCGCTCCGAGTCGATCCGGGTCTACCGGGTGCTCCAGGAACCGTTCGCCCCGGGCAACGGCATGCTGACGCCGTCGATGAAGCTGCGCCGGGACGCCATCGCGCGCCACTACGCGGCCGAGATCGACGCCATGTACCAGGCCCGCTCGCAGGCGGTACGCCGGCCGGGCCAGCCGGAGCCGGCCGACTGGGACGACTCGGACAACGTGTTCCGGTGAGCGGGCCAGGCGTACCCGGTGCCATGGTGGGAACTCGCGGCGCAGGGGAACACCAACGCGACGACGGCCCCCTCCCGGGGCTGAAAGAGACGACATGGCATCCGGACGACGGCGGGACGACAGGCGATCCGCGGAGGAGACCGGCGGGTGCACGGCCTCCTTCCCGGGGCGGCTCGGCGATGTGACCGGTGCCAGGCTCGCCGCCGACGGCTACCTGGCCGGCCTCGCCCGCACGTCGCCGCCCACCGGTCCCGACTGCTGGAACGACATCCTGCTGGTCGTGACGGAGCTGGCCGCCAACGTCGTCCAGTACGCGCCGGGCCCCTTCGAGCTGCGGCTGCGCCGCACGTACGACGGCGTCCACGTCACGATGCACGACTCCAGCCGGGTCCGGCCCGAGCCGCGGCCCTTCCACCCGGACGGGGGCGGCGGCGGCATCGGCTGGCATCTGCTGCACACCCTGTGCGACCAGGTCAGCGTGGTCGTCACCGCGAACGGCAAGGACGTCCACGCCTTCCTGCCCTGGTGAGGTATGCCCCGGTGAGGGAGCCTCGGTGAGGGCAGGGCGCCGTGAGGGCAGGGCGCGGTCACTGGGGCCGGTGCGCGACCACCCCGAACATCGTCACCGACATGTGCAGCGCCCCCTGCTCGGCGGCCTCGGCGAGATCGGCGTACAGGGTGTCCCGCTGTTCCTCCGTGACGGCGCCGGTGCGCACGGCGGCCTCGCCGAGCATGCGGATCAGCGGCCAGGCGACCGAGCGGTGGTCCTGGAGCAGGGCCTGCGAGCCGCGGTCGTCCACCACGAGACCGGCGGCGCTCAGCTGGCCGACCAGGCGGCGCCCGGCATAGGGGTTGGCACCGTTGAGGGCGGCCCCGGTCAGCGCGCGCACCACCGCCGGGTCGCCGGGGTGCAGGAGGGTGGTCCCCCAGTCGGTGTCCAGCACCGCCACCCGGCCACCGGGGCGCAGTACCCGGGCCATCTCGGCGATCGCCCGGTCGGGCTCGTGGAGGTGCTGGAGGACCCGCTCGCACCACACGACGTCCATCGAGCCGTCGGGGACCGGCAGCGCCTCCGCCTCGCCGTCCAGGAAGCGGGCCCGGCTGTCGGCGGACCGTTCCTCGGCGACCGCGCGCAGGCTCGGGTTGACCTCGATGCCGATCGCGACGCCGTCCGGGCCGGCCAGGGCTGCCAGTGCCCGGGTCTGCGAGCCGGTTCCGGAGCCGACGTCGAGGATCCGGTCGCCGGGCCGCACCGCCAGTGCCTCCTCGGCCCAGGCGCGCAGCCGCCGTACGCCGGGGTTGGCGTCCTGGGAGTCCAGGGCGGCCACCAGGGGGGTCACGCGGTCGGGGTCGATGTGCCGCTTCTGGAAGCCCGTTCCGGGCTGGGTCTGCGCCATGGCGGGCACTCTACTGGCGTCCGTGATCGCCGTGGGACGGTCTTCAGCCGGACGAAAGCCGGACGGAAGTACGGCGCATATCTGTGCGACAGCCGGTTTCTCCGGGCGATCTAGGGGCATGCTGGAGCCCACGCGTTCGGCTGCCTGCTCCGCCCCCCGGCTGGCGGAACGGCGTCGGGCACGGTGGGATCGATGTGGTGCGAAGCAAGCGTTCCGGGGCACGCGGACGGCGTCGAGCCGGACGGCCCGGAGCAGCGGAAAGGGATACACCGTGACACGACCCAGGATCCTGGTGGTGGGCGCAGGCTTCGCCGGAGTGGGGTGCGTGCGCCGCCTGGAGCGGAAACTCTCCCCCGACGAAGCCGACGTCACCCTGGTGTCGCCGACCTCCTACCAGCTCTATCTGCCCCTGCTGCCGCAGGTCGCCTCGGGCGTGCTGACGCCCCAGTCGATCGCCGTGTCGCTGCGCCGCAGCAAGAAGTACCGCACCCGGATCCTCCCGGGCGGTGCGATCGGGGTGGACCTGAAGTCCAAGGTGTGCGTCGTCCGCACCATAACCGACAAGCTCGTGAACGAGCGGTACGACTACATCGTGCTGGCCCCGGGCAGTGTCACCCGCACCTTCGACATTCCCGGCCTGACCGAGCACGCGTTCGGGATGAAGACCCTCGCCGAGGCCGCCTACATCCGCGACCACGTGATATCCCAGCTGGATCTGGCCGACGCCAGCGACGACCCGGCCGAACGCGCCGCACGGCTGCAGTTCGTGGTGGTCGGCGGCGGCTACGCGGGCACCGAGACCGCGGCCTGCCTCCAGAAGCTCACGCACGCGGCCCTGCACCGCTACCCGAACCTCGACCCCAAACTGATCAAGTGGCACCTGATCGACATCGCCCCGAAGCTGATGCCGGAGCTCGGCGACAAGCTCGGCCGCAGCGCCCAGGAGGTGCTGCGCCGCCGGGGCATCGACGTCTCCCTGGGGGTGTCGATCGAGAAGGCGGGCCCCGAGGAGGTCACCTTCACCGACGGCCGGGTGGTGCCCACCCACACGCTGATCTGGACCGCCGGGGTGGTGGCCAGCCCGCTGATCGCCACCATGGGCGCGGAGACGGTCCGGGGGCGGCTCGCGGTCGACGCCGAGATGACCCTGCCCGGCCATGACGGGGTGTTCGCGCTCGGCGACGCGGCGGCGGTGCCGGACAAGGCGAAGGGCGAGGCGGGCGCGGTCTGTCCGCCGACCGCGCAGCACGCCATGCGGCAGGGCAAGGCGGTCGCCGACAATGTCATCGCGGCGCTGCGGGGCCGGCCGCTGCACCCGTACGTGCACAAGGACCTGGGGCTGGTGGTGGACCTCGGCGGCAAGGACGCGGTCTCCAAGCCACTGGGCATCGAACTGCGCGGTCTGCCCGCCCAGGCGGTGGCCCGCGGCTACCACTGGTCGGCGCTGCGCACCAACGTGGCCAAGACCCGGGTCGCGACCAACTGGCTGCTGAACGCGGTGGCCGGTGACGACTTCGTGCGGACGGGCTTCCAGTCCCGCAAGCCCGCCCGGCTCAAGGACTTCGAGTACACGGACACGTATCTGACGCCGGAGCAGGTACGGGCGCGCGCCGAGGGCCCCGAGGACCCCGGCGGCTCGCCTGCGTGACACGGAGCGCGGCGGAGTGAGCACGGCGGGGCGGTCGGTGCGGGCCGAGTTCCTGGGGCGGCTCGCGGCGGCCGACCCCGGGCTGCTCCGCTTCACCGCCGGTCTGCGCACGGTCACCTCGATCGCGCTCACGCTCGCCGTGCTGGCGGCGCTGCGGGTCGACGTGTCCCATCTGGTGGCCGGGGCCATCACGGCGATGGTGGCCACCTTCGCGATCCGCGAGAAGGGTGGCTCGCAGCAGGCGGTCACGCTCGCCCTCGGCCTGCCGGTGGCGCTGGCCTCGATGTCGCTGGGCGCGCTGCTCAACTCGCGGGTGGTGATCGGTGACCTGTTCTTCGTGGCGCTCATCTTCTGTGCGGTCTACGGCCGCCGGTTCGGCGACCGGGGCACGGCGCTGGGGCTGATCGGCTTCCAGATCTACTTCGTCTCGCTGTTCGTGCACGCGACCGTGCCCGCGCTGCCCGGCCTGTATCTCACGATCACGGTGGCGTTCGGCTGCGCGGCCGTGGCGCGTTTCGTGCTGGTCCGGCAGACGGCCGCGGGCATCCTGGACCGGCTGCGGCGTGCCTTCCGGGCCCGGTTCGCCCAGCTGGTCGCCGCTCAGGCCGAGTTGCTGGACGCCGGGCCGGACGAACTGGACCGGGCGGTGGAGGAGGTCCGGGGCAGGACCGCCCGGCTGCACGAGACGGCGCTGCTGATCCAGGGGCGGCTCGTGGACGGTACCTCCGACGAGGCCGTGGCCAGGCTGGTGCAGCGCCGGATCGCGGACGCCGAGATCGCCGCCGAGCGGCTCGGGCTGCTGCTGCTCACCGCCCGCAGCGCCGAGCGGGCGGACACGCTTACTCTTCATCTGCCGGGCGCCCGGCTGCCGTCGGCCGCCGTGGAGCCGGTGCGGGACGAGGCGATGGAGCGGCTGCGGCTCGATCTGGAGGCGCTGCGGCTGCTGGTGCTGCGCCCGGCCGGCCCCGGGAAGGGGACCGCGCTGGCCCGGCTCCGCAACCGGCTGCTCGGCTACCGCGAGGAGGAGAACCTGCCGCCGGCCCCGTCCGCCGTCCAGGACGTGTTCCGGGGCATCGGCGAGGCCGCGCGGGCGGTACTGGGGCTGCGGATCGCGCTGGACGGGCCGCAGGACGAGTCCGACGACACCCCGGCCACCTCCCGGTCCCGGGAGGAACTGGACGCCGAGGACGCGGCCATCGAGGGCGCCGAGGAGGGCGAACGGGAGACCGAGGAGGCGACCGGGCTGCGCCGGCCGACCACGCGGGCGGCGGTGCAGGTGGCGGTCGGCTCGTCGCTGGCGATGGTGGGCGGGGAGTTCCTGTCCGCCCAGCGCTGGTACTGGGCGGTGCTGACCTGCTGGATCGTGTTCCTCAACACCGCGTCCACCGGTGAGATCCTGGTGAAGGGCTACCGGCGGCTGCTCGGCACGGTTCTCGGCGTGGTGGCCGGCATCGTGCTCGCGGGACTGGTCGGGCACCACACCTGGACGGCGTTCGGGCTGGTGCTGCTCTTCGTCTTCGCGATGTTCTACTCGGCGCCGATCTCGTACACCCTGATGTCGTTCTTCGTGACGGCGATGCTGGGCCTGCTGTACACGCTGCTCAACACCTACAGCCTGGACGTCCTGGTGCTGCGGGTGGCGGAGACGGCGCTCGGTGCGGTGTGCGGGGTGATCGCGGCCGCGGTGGTGCTGCCGGTGCACACCGACCGGCGTACCGACGAACTGCTCGTCGAGACGCTGGACCGGCTGGCCGACGTCACCCGGGCCTCGGCCGACCAGTTGAGCGGGGCGGCGCCGGTCGACCTGGTGGAGAAGGCCCGTGACCTGGACCAGGCGCTGGCCGATCTGGCGGCGGCCGTGCAGCCGCTGACGCATCCGATCACTCCGCTGCGCTCCCGCCGGGACACGGCGCGCTATGTGGTGGCGCTCCTGGAGACGTGCGCCTATCACGCGCGGTCCCTCGCGGCGACGGCGGAGCTGCTGCCCACCCATCCGGCGATCGCGGCGGATCCGCGGCTGCGCGGGGCGGGGCAGCGGATCGTGCACAACATCGAGGCGATCGCCGCCCAGGTGGCCGGCCGGCAGCCCGCCCCCGGGATCGAGACCGGTCCCAGCATCGCGGCGATGCTGAAGCCGGGCACGCTGGGCGCTCCGCGCTACGGCCGGGTGACCGACCGGGTGCTGCGGCATCTGCAACGCCTGGACGAGGCGGTGTCGGGCCTGGCCCGGCCGCTGGGGGTGCCGGTGCGGCCGCGGGCGGCCGCTTGACGGGCCGTCACGCTGTTGCGTCCCTGGTGTTCGGCAGCCGCGGGTCCGGCTGCCGCGTCCGCGGCGCTCAGACGGACCGGCCCAGGGCCTCGGCCCTGACCCGGGCGCAGCTGCGGCTGATGAGGCGGGACACGTGCATCTGGGAGATGCCGAGGCTCTCGGCGATCCGGCTCTGCGTCATGTCCTCGAAGAACCGCATGTAGAGGATGGCCCGTTCCCGCTCGGGCAGCCGCCGCAGCCCCTCCTTGGCCGCCTCCCGGTCGACGACGACGTCGTACGACCCTTCGGACTGCCCGAGGGTGTCGGCGAGGCTGTGACCGTCCTCCCCCGCGGAGAGCTCGGCGTCCAGGGACAGGGTGCTGAAGCTCTCCAGGGCCTCCAGGCCGGCGTTGACCTCGTCCTCGGTCAGCCCGGTGTGGGCGGCGAGGGCCGCGGTGGTGGGTTCCGGGCTGCCCGGGCTCTGGGCGAGCTCGCGGCGGGCCACCCGCACCCGGTTGCGCAGTTCCTGCACCCGGCGGGGCACGCGCAGCGCCCACATCCGGTCGCGGAAGTGCCGCTTGACCTCGCCGGTGATGGTGGGCACCGCGTAGCTCTCGAAGGCGCCGCGTGCGGGGTCGTAGCGGTCGACGGCCTTGACCAGGCCGAGCGCGGCGACCTGGCGCAGGTCCTCGACGGACTCGCCGCGGTCGCGGAAACGGCCGGCGATCCGGTGCGCCATGGGCAGCCAGGCGGCGACCAGTTCGTCGCGCAGGGCGTCCCGCTCGGGGCCGTCGTCGAGCGCGGCGAGGCGGGTGAAGAGGGCCGCCGTGTCGGGGGCGTCGTCGTGGGTGCGGCGGTTCGTCGTGCGAGTGGTGCGGTCGGGCGTGCGGGAACGGCTGGTCGACAAGTCGGTGGGCATGCGGAATCGCTCCTGAAGTATGGGTTTCAGGGCGTCACCGGAACGTGGTTCCGGGACTCGGCCCGAACTGCGGGGTGAGGGCCGCCGGAAGCACCACCCGGACCGCTCTGCGAGCCCGGGGGCTGTCGTAGGACTGCTCCCTCTGGCGCGCCTCCGGTCCGAAGCACAAACTCCGTCTGCCCCTTCGGTCGGGGCGCAAACAGCGTCCTGCGGGAAGTCGCTCGGCGGCTCAGGCGAGCGGCACGACCGCGGTGATCCGCTTGCCTCCGCAGGGCAGTCCGGCGACCTCCACGTCACGGGCCAGTCGGCAGACGATGGGCCAGCCCCGGCCGCCGGCCCGCCAGCGGTCGCGTTCGTCCACGGCCCGTTCGGCCACCGGTATCTCGTCGCTGCGGTCGCTGACCGACACCTTCAGCACGCACCCCTCGACGTCGATGTCGAAGCCGGTGATCCCGCCGCCGTGCAGGATCGCGTTGGTGGTCAGTTCCGAGGTGACGAGCAGGGCGTCGTCGAGGGCTTCGGCGGCGTACGGCAGGGCCCGTCGGGCGACCGCGCCGCGTACCGCTCTGCGGGCTTCGGCCGGCCGCAGCGGCGGACGGCGGAACTCTGTTGCGGCGACTGATGACTCGGTCCGGTACTTTTCCTGCATCCTTTCACTCCCTGACTGGTGGACCGGTTGCTCGGCTGTGTCCCGTTCGTACGGGGCTCTCCTCTTCGGCTGACCGATGAGGGCGCGACCAAACCCGTTGAGGGGCCACGAGGGGTTCCCGAAGTGAAACAGGTCACGTAGCCTGTTCCCAGTTGCGCGAAACCGCTCTGGATGGTTTACCGTTCATCCATAAGTGGTCGAGGGGTTGACATCAGGTCCTCCCGCGCCACCTTTGACGGCCCTGGCTGGCCTCCCCCGTCCAGCCAGGGCTTTTTCATGCCCGGACCGCTTTCCGGCGGCGATTCTCACCTTCTTCGAGGTGCCCGGCGGGACGGCAGCGGCTGAAATGGGCGTAGGGAAAGCACCCCGTACCCTCGCCGGCGAGGAGCCCCGTGCCATGACCAAAGCCATCAAACTGCTGACCGCCCTGCCCCAGGCGCAGCGCGAGCGCCTCATGGAACTGGCTCACGAGGTGTCCTTCCCGGAGGACACCAGGATCTTCGAGGCCGGCGGCACCGCGGACCGCTTCTGGGTGATCCGCTCGGGAGCGGTCAACCTGGACCAGGAGGTGACGTCCCGCAAGCGGGTCACCGTGGCCAGTCTGGGCGCCGGGGACCTGCTCGGCTGGTCCTGGCTGTTCCCGCCGTACACCTGGGACTTCGGGGCGGTCGCCTTCAGCCAGGTACGGGCGTACGAGTACGACGCCGCGGCCGTGCTCGCGCTGAGCGTCGAGGATCCGCTGCTCGGCCTCTCGCTGGTGCGGACCGTCGCGGAGATCCTGGCCAGCCGGCTGGAGGTCACCCGGGGCAAGCTCCTCGACGCGTACGTCGGACGACGGCCGGTGTAGCCGGGATCAGATCCGGTAGCGGCGCAGGGCCGGGACGGCGGCGGCCAGGGCCAGCATCACCGCCACCACCAGCAGCCCGCCGCCCGTGACCGCCGCGCGCGGCCCGAAGACCGAGCCCGCGGTGCCGTGCAGCACGTCGGCCAGCCGCGGGCCGCCCGCGACCACCACGGTGAACACGCCCTGCATGCGGCCCCGCATCTCGTCGGTCGCGGCGGAGAGCAGGATCGCGCCACGGAAGACCATCGAGACCATGTCGGCGACCCCGGCCGCGGCCAGGAAGGCCACGGCGACCCAGAGGTTGCGGCTCAGCCCGAACCCGGCGACGGCCGCGCCCCAGCCGACGACCGCGCCGATCACCATCCAGCCGTGCCGGCGGGCCCGCGAGAACGTCCCGGAGAAGAGCCCGCCGAGGACCGCGCCGACGGGAATGGCCGCGAACAGCATGCCGAGCGCGAGCCCCTCCCCGTAGGGGGCGTAGGTCTGGGCGGCGAGCTGCGGGAACAGGGCGCGGGGCATGCCGAAGACCATCGCGATGATGTCCGCGAGGAACGACAGCAGCAGCACCTTGTGCATGGAGATGTACCGGAAGCCCTCCGCGATCTCGCGCACCCCGGCGCGCCGCGCCGTCGCGCCGCCGAGCGGCGGCAGCGCGGGCAGCCGGTAGACCGCCCACACCGTCACGCACAGCGCCAGCGCGTCGATCAGGTACAGCTCGGGCAGCCCGATGACGGGGATCAAAGCACCGGCGAGCAGCGGGCCGACCACCTGCCCGGTCTGCATGACCGTCGAGCCGAGCGCGTTGGCGGCGGGCAGCTGCCCCTCGGGGACCAGCCGGGCTATGGAGGCGGTGCGGGCCGGCGCGTTCAGCCCCCAGAACGCCTGCTGCATCGCGAGCAGCACCATCAGCGCGGCCACCGACTTCATCCCGGTGGCCGCCTGGACGAAGAACAGCACCGAGGTGACGCCGATGCCGGTGTTGGTGATCAGCAGCAGCTTGCGGCGGTCCATGCTGTCCGCCACCGCGCCGCCCCACAGCGCGAACACGATCAGCGGCAGCAGCCCGGCGAGGCTCGCCGCGCCGACCCAGGCGGACGACCCGGTGATGTCGAAGATCTGCTTGGGCACCGCGACGGCGGTCAGCTGGCTGCCGACCGAGGTGACGATGGTCGACGTCCACAGCCGGCGGTAGGCCGGGATGCGGAGCGGGCGGGTGTCCATCGCCCAGCGGCGCCAGCCGCTCCGGGACGGGGCCGCCGTGGTGTCGTCGGGGGTCTGTATGTCGGACTGGGTGCCGCTCTCGCTGGTGTCCACGGAGTTCCTGGTGTCCTGGTCTTCTCGATGCCCGCTACATCTTTCGGTTGCAGGTTCACTATCCCAGCAACTTCTGCCGCCGCCGAACCGGTTGTCTCAGGATGCGGCCGCTCCGGGCGCCGGGCGCCTCAGGATCCCGCCACCAGCATCACGCCGAGCCCGATCATGGTCAGCGCCACCAGCCCGTCCAGCACCCGCCAGGCGGCCGGCCCGGCGAGGTGGCGGCCGAGCAGCCGGGCGCCGAAGCCGAGGGCGGTGAACCAGCAGAGGCTGGCCAGGGCGGCGCCGAGGCCGAAGGTCCAGCGCAGGTCGCCCCGGTGGGCGGCCAGGGTGCCGAGCAGGAACACGGTGTCGAGGTAGACGTGCGGGTTCAGCCAGGTCATGGCGAGGCAGGTGAGCACCGCCCGCCGCCGGGACCCCGCCGCCTCGCCCTCGGTGCGCAGGCCGCCGGTGCCGGGCCGCAGGACCCGGCGGGCGGCCAGGAGGCCGTAGCAGAGCAGGAAGGCGCCGCCGACCAGCCCGACCGCCCGCACCGCCCCCGGCCAGGCCACGACGACCGCACCCACCCCGCCGACGCCCAGCGAGATGAGAGCGGCGTCGGAGAGCGCGCAGATGCCGACGACCACGAGGACCGCGTCACGGCGGATGCCCTGGCGCAGCACGAAGGCGTTCTGGGCGCCGATGGCGACGATGAGCGAGAGGCCGCTGCCGAAGCCTGCGGCAGCGGCGGCGAGAGAGCTGGGCATGCCCTCGACGCTACGGAAGCGATCACCGTAGGTACAGCTAAAGATTTTTACGTACCCTTAGCAGGATTGAAGACGGGAGTAGGACGGTGGAGCTTCCCCTCGACCAGGTGCGGACACTGCTGGCGGTGGTGGACGAGGGCACGTTCGACGCGGCGGCCGCGGCCCTGCATGTGACGCCGTCGGCGGTCAGCCAGCGGGTGAAGGCGCTGGAGCAGCGCACCGGCCGGGTCCTGCTCCAGCGCACCAAGCCGGTACGGCCGACGGAGTCGGGTGAGGTGCTGGTCCGGTTCGCCCGGCAGCTGGCGCGGCTGGAGCGGGACGCGCGCGGCGCGCTGGGCATGAGCGGCGCCGGGGAGCCGACCCGGGTGTCGGTCGCGGTCAACGCGGACTCGCTGGCGACGTGGTTCCTGCGGGCGCTGACCGGGCTGCCGGGCGTCTACGTCGAACTACGGCGGGAGGACGAGGATCACACGGCCGCGCTGCTCCGGGAGGGGCTGGTGATGGCGGCGGTGACGTCGTCGCCGGACGCGGTGCCGGGGTGTTCGGTGCGGGCGCTGGGGCGTATGCGCTACCTGCCGGTGGCGGCGCCGGAGTTCGCGGCGAGGTGTCTGACCGATGTGCTGCCGGATGCGCTGGCCGGGGCGCCGGTGATCGTGTTCGACCGGCGGGACGATTTCCAGGACGCCTTCGTACGACGGCTGGGCCGGAGTGGGGCCGGTTCGCTACGGCACTATGTGCCCACGTCGGAGGGGTTCGTGGACGCGGTGACGGCCGGGCTGGGGTGGGGGATGGTGCCGGAGTCGCAGGCGGAACCTCGTTTGCGGAGGGGCGAGTTGGTGCGGATCGGTGGGGATTCATGGGTGGATGTGCCGTTGTACTGGCAGCAGTGGAAGCTGGATTCGCCGGCTTTGGGGGCGGTGGCGGAGGCGGTGGTCAGGACGGCGGCGAGTGCGTTGCGCCAGCCGTAGGGGGGCCGCCGGCGGTCGTGCGAGTGCGGGTGGGTGGGGGCTGGTCGCGCAGTTCCCCGCGCCCCTGACGGGGCGCTGCACTGTCCAGGAGCATTTCCAGTGCCGTCGGATAGGCGCTGGTCACCATGCGCTTCGCCAGGAGCGGGGCCGCCTCCGCGATCCGCGGGTGGGTGGTACTCGGCAGGCGGGCGTAGGTCGAGTGCCACTTGTCCTCGTCGGCGCGCTGGGAGTCCTTCGGGAGGGCGAGGGAGGCCGCGTCCAGGGCCGCGAAGGCCAGGGTCTGGTCGATGAAGGCGTGGTAGACGCGCACGGTCTCGGGGAGCGAGAAGCCCGCCGTGCGGAGGACGTCCAGGACCGCCTCGTCGGCGGCGAGTTCATGGGCGCGGCCCGTCACCCGGTTCGCCGTCAGCAGGGCCGCCTGCGGGTGGGCCACGTACTGCGCGTGGATGCGCAGACCGATCGTCCGCAGGTCCGTCCGCCACTCCCCCGTCGGCGTCCAGCCGGCCAGCGCCTCGCCGATGAGAGCGTCGCCGATCGCCAGGGTCAGGTCGTCCATGCCCCGGAAGTAGCGGTAGAGGGTGCTGGGGTCGCAGTCGAGGGCGAGGCCCAGGCGGCGGGCGGTCAGGCCCGCGCTGCCGTGCTCGCGCAGCAGGCGGAGCGCGGTCTGCACGATCAGCCGTTCGGAGAGCACCGTGCCGCTGCGGGTGGGGCGGCGCCTACGGCGCTTATCCTCCGGTATGACCGGTTTGGGCATCGCGTGCTCCCTGCCGTCCTTATGCCAACGCCATTGACCTTACGCGACGGCCAGGCGTTTCATTCCGGCCAAGGCGCCCCGTATCAGACTCGACCTCGCTCTCTGTCCGAGAAGGAGATTCCCGCATGCGTGTACTGCTCGTGGGAGCCGGTGGTGTGGGCACCGCCGTCACCCGGATCGCGGCCCGGCGGCCGTTCTTCGACCTGATGGTGGTCGCCGACTACGACCCGGCCCGCGCCGCGGCGGCGGTGGCGGCCGTCGGCGACGACCGGTTCCGGGCCGAGCGCGTCGACGCCGGTGACGAGGCGGCGGTGGCCGAGCTGCTGGCCCGGCACGGCTGCGACGTGCTGTTCAACGCCACCGACCCGCGCTTCGTGATGCCCCTGTTCCGGGCCGCCCGGACGGCGGGCGCCGGCTACCTCGACATGGCGATGTCGCTGTCCCGGCCGCATCCCGAGCGGCCGTACGAGGAGTGCGGGGTGAAGCTGGGCGACGAGCAGTTCGCGGCGGCCGGGGAGTGGGAGAAGGCGGGTGTCCTCGCCCTGGTGGGCATGGGGGTGGAGCCCGGCCTGTCCGACGTGTTCGCCCGGTACGCGGCCGACGAGCTCTTCGACGAGATCGAGGAGATCGGCATCCGCGACGGCGCCGATCTGACCGTGGACGGCTACGACTTCGCGCCCTCCTTCAGCATCTGGACCACCATCGAGGAGTGCCTCAACCCGCCCGTCGTGTACGAGAAGGAGCGCGGCTGGTTCACCACTGCCCCCTTCAGCGAGCCCGAGGTGTTCGACTTCCCGGAGGGGATCGGGCCGGTCGAGTGCGTGAACGTCGAGCACGAGGAGGTGCTGCTCGTGCCGCGCTGGGTGGACGCGCGGCGGGTCACCTTCAAGTACGGGCTCGGGACGGAGTTCATCGAGACGCTGAAGACGCTGCACCTGCTGGGCCTGGACCGCACCGCCCCGGTGACCGTGCCCGGCGCCGACGGCCCGGTGGCGGTCTCGCCCCGGGACGTGGTCGCCGCGTCGCTGCCCGACCCGGCGACGCTGGGCGAGCGCATGCGCGGCAAGACCTGTGCGGGCACCTGGGTGCGCGGGGTGAAGGACGGGCAGCCGCGGGAGGTGTATCTCTTCCACGTTGTCGACAACGAGTGGTCCATGGCGGAGTACGGTTGTCAGGCCGTGGTGTGGCAGACGGCCCTCAACCCGGTCGTCGCCCTCGAACTCCTGGCCACCGGTGCGTGGTCGGGCTCGGGCGTCCTCGGCCCGGAGGCGTTCCCGGCCCGCCCGTTCCTCGACCTGCTGACCGAATACGGCTCCCCCTGGGGCCTGCGCGAGCAGTGACCGCCCGTGAATCCTGCGGGACTTGGCCGTTTCAGCCGTGCCCGGACCGGTGACCCGGATCCGAGTGACGCACGTACGGCAGAATCGACTTGGATCGCAGGTGACTTCGATGGACGACTGGCGAGACCACGCCGAGTGCCGCAACGAGGACCCCGACCTCTTCTTCCCGATCGGCACCACCGGCCCGTCACTGCACCAGACACGACGCGCGAAAGCGGTCTGCGAGCGCTGCCCGGTGCAGGAGCCCTGTCTGAACTGGGCGATGGAGTCCGGACAGGCCGTCGGCATCTGGGGCGGTACCACCGAGGCGGAGCGCCGGCTGCTGGCCCGGCGCCGGCAGCGGGCGGCGCGCCGGTTCAGCTGACGTCGGCCGGGGCCGGTGCGGCCGGCAGCCGCAGGGTGAACTCGGCGCCCTTGCCGGGTTCGCTGCGCGCCTCGGCGGTGCCGTCGTGGGCGGCGAGCAGATGGCGCACGATCGGCAGGCCCAGGCCGCTGCCCCCGGTACGTCGGCTGCGGGACTTCTCCGCGCGCCAGAACCGCTCGAAGACGTGCGGGAGATCGTGGGCGGCGATGCCCGGGCCGGTGTCGGCGACGGTGAGGACGGCGTCGTCGCCGTCATGGCGGGCGGACAGTGTCACGGTGCCGTCGTCGGGGGTGTGCCGGATGGCGTTGGAGACCAGGTTGCCGAGGGCCTGCCGCATCCGCACCGGGTCGGCGTCGAGCCAGACGGAGCCGTCGGTGTCGGTCAGCAGGGTGACCCCGGCCGCGTCGGCGGCGACCCGGTGGGCGGCGGCGACCTGCTCGATCAGGTCGGCGGCGCGCACCGGTTCGCGGTGCACGCGCAGGGTGCCGGCGTCGGCCGCGGCCAGGTCCTGGAGGTCGTCGATGATCCGCTGGAGGACCAGCGCCTCCTCGTGCAGGGCGGCCAGCAGGGCCGGGTCGGGGTCGACCAGGCCGTCCCGGGTGACCTCCAGCCAGCCGCGGATATTGGTGAGGGGGCTGCGCAGTTCGTGGGCGATGTCGCTGACCATCGCCCTGCGCTGCTCCTCCAGGCGCTCCCGGCGTTCGGTGAGGTCGTTGAACGCCTCGGCCAGCAGGCCGGTCTCGTCCCGGGTGCGCACCGGTGCCCGGACGTGCAGTTCGGGCGGCTGCTGCGCGGCGGCGGTGAGCGCGCGCAGCGGCCGTACCAGACGCATGGCGACGACGGCGGTGACGGCGACCGTGACGGCGAGGACCAGACCGGCCGCGCCGACGATCCTGGCCTTGTTGGCCGGGGACATGTCGAAGCGGGGCGCGGTCTGGTCGCCGATGCCGAGGAAGAGTTCGGCGGCCGGGGCGACGTACGGTTCCAGCTGGATGCGCCGCGCGTTCAGAACACAGTTCTTCGCGATCTTGTCCATCGATCGTCCGGCGTCCTTCTTGGTGATGAGGAAGCCGCCGGAGACCGGGTTGCGCCCGGTGGTGTCGTAGGTGAGGGAGAGCTTGCCGCCCAGGTCCATGTCCTTGGCCTGGAGGCAGGGGCGGGACAGGCCGGTCAGCGCGGTGAGGGCCTTCGTCTCGGTGTAGGTCGGGAAGTCGAGCGCGTCGCTCGCCGTCGCGGCCGACTCGCCGAACGCCTCGCCGCACTTGGCCTCGATGTAGAGGGGGGCGTCCGCCGCCTCGTCCACGACGACATGGGGCCGCCCGCTCGGAGTGTGCTGGACGGTGCTCCGGACCCCCACGTGGTCGAGGCACTCCTGCTCCCTCTTCGCGACCGTGTCCAGCTTCTCGCGTTCCGGCCCGGTCAGCCGGAACGGGCCCACCGCACGCGGGTCGATGCCGCTGAGCTGGGCGCCGAACTCGGTGTAGGTGTCGGTGTGCAGGGGGTCCACGGCGGCCGCGGGCCGCGGCGGCAGCGGGGTGTCGTGGGGTGCCGAGTCGGCGATCAGCGTGCGGTCGGCGGTGGTCAGGGCGACCCTGCGGCCGGTCTTCGCGGCCAGGGCCCGCACGGTGTGCTGGACCCCGGACCAGTCGGGGTGGTCCGCCGCGTATCCGCTGAGCTCGGCCAGGATCTTGTTGTCGGCGGCGAGATCCTGTCCCTGTTCCTCCTCCAGCGCGCTGGTGGTGGTCGTCACGGCGAGCCAGGCGGTGGCGGCCACGGAGCAGAGGGCGATCAGCACCGAGGTGAACAGCAGCCGGACCAGCAGCCGTTTGCGCCACGGTATCCGGGGCCTCACGGCCGCCCCCCGCTCAGCTTGTAGCCGACGCCGAACACGGTCACCAGCCGCACCGGCCGCCGGGGATCGGCCTCGATCTTCCGGCGCAGGTTCATCACATGGACGTCGACGGCCCGTTCGGTGGAGGACCGGTCGAAGCCGCGGGTGCACTGGAGCAACTGGCGGCGGCTGAACACCCGGTCCGGTTCCCCGGCCATGGCGAGCAGGATCTGGAACTCGGCCGGGGTCACCTCCACCGGCTCCCCGTCGCAGCGCACCGTGTGCCGCACGGGATCGACACTGATCCCGGCGGCGGTCACGGCGGGTTCCTCCTCCCGGACGGCGGCGGCCCGCCCGCTGCGCCGCAGGATCGTCCGGATCCGGGCCATCAGCTCGCGCGGGCTGTACGGCTTGGTCATGTAGTCGTCGGCGCCCAGCTCCAGGCCGAGCAGCACGTCGTCCTCGTCGGAGCGGGCCGTGAGCATCAGCACCGGGATCTCCGGGTCGCCGCCGCGCAGCACCCGGCAGACGCCGAAGCCGTCGATCACCGGGAGCATCAGGTCGAGGACGACCAGGTCGGGCCCGAACCGCCGGGCCGCGTCGAGCGCCGCGGCCCCGTCGTGGACCACGATCGCGGTATGCCCTTCTGCGAGCAGCGATCTGCGGATCAGCTCGGCCTGCATCTCGTCGTCCTCGGCGACCAGCACGTGCGCACACACAAGTTCGAATCCTAGCCGTCTACTGTGCGAGCCAGTCGGCGTGCCCCATGACGACCACCGGATGCCGGTCCGGGTCGAGGGTGCGCAGCAACTCCTTCATGTGTGCCTTGGCGACGCTCACACAGGCGTGCGTCGGACCGCCGTGGTCGACGTGCAGCCACACGCCACCGCCGCGCTTCGCGCCCAGCGGCCGGGTCCAGTCGAGCGGTGAAGTACCGGGCTCACGGTTGTAGTTGATGGCGATCACGTAGTCGAAGGCCCCCTCGAGCGACTCGCCCTCGAACCCGATACCGGGCGAGGTGAAGCCGTAGGAGTGGTGGTACGGCAGCCGGCTCCCCGGGTCGGCGAGCAGACCCCCGGCATCGGTCAGGCCGTACACCCCGACGGGCGAGCGCAGGTCCCCGGCCATGTGGTGCTCGCTCCAGCCGTCCTTGCCGTTGTGCGCGGGCCAACGGGCCCCGGGCTGCCAGACGTCGTCGTCGCGCGAGTAGAGCACGACGGTGGAGAGCGGGGAGTTCTTGCCCCGGCCCGACGCGACGACGACCTGCTCCGCCCGCTCGGGTATCGCGGCCGTCGTCCTGGGTCCGAGCCCGGGTATGCCGCTCGGCTGCGGGCTGCTGCTCTCGGGTGGGGGGGAAGCCGTCACCGGCACCGGCCGGTCGTCCTGCGACCGACTCGGCGCGGCCTCGGCGCCACCCCCGCACCCGGAGAGCAGGACGGGGGAGGCGGCGAGGAGGGCGACGGCGGCTCTGCGATGGATCATGAGACAGACCCTGACCGACGCTTGTAAGAAACTCGTCAGCTTTTTGATGCCCCTTAGGGCAGCGCCCCGTCAGGGGCGCGGGGAACTGCGCGACCAGCCCCCACCGGCCGGC
Source organism: Streptomyces sp. NPDC054770 (assembly GCF_053611985.1). Classification (NCBI taxonomy): domain Bacteria; kingdom Bacillati; phylum Actinomycetota; class Actinomycetes; order Kitasatosporales; family Streptomycetaceae; genus Streptomyces; species Streptomyces sp. NPDC054770. Next base: position 88,585 of record NZ_JBSHBL010000035.1, on the reverse strand, counting down.
ACCCGAACCGCTACGGCTTCCCCTTCTTGTACAGCCACGTCTGGAACAGGGAACCGAGATCGTTCCCCGACTCCTTCTCCGCGAGCTTCACGAACTCCGCGGTCGTCCCGTGCCCGTACCGGTGCTGCGAAGCCCAGTCCCGCAGAATCCGGAAGAACACCGCGTCCCCCACGGCCTTCCGCAGCTCGTGCAGCGCCATCGCGCCCCGCGCATAGACAGGCGTGCCGAAGATGTTCTTGCCGCTGCCCGGATCCCCCGGCGGGTACGCCCACAACTCGTTGCTCGCCGGCTTGGCGTACAGCGCGTCGAACGTCTTCTGCGCGCTGTCGCCCCCGTGCTGCTCGCTGTAGAGCCACTCGGCATACGTGGCGAAGCCCTCGTTGAGCCAGATGTCCTTCCAGGCGGTGAGCGAGACGGAGTCGCCGAACCACTGGTGGGCGTTCTCGTGCACGAGCGTGCTCAGGTCCGGCGCCGAGTCGTAGATCGGCCGGCCCTGGGTCTCCAGCGCGTATCCGACGTTCGGCGCGTGGTCGACGATCGACCCGGCGGAGCGGAACGGGTACGGCCCGAACAGCTTGCTCTCCCACTCCAGCACCGACGGCAGCTTCTTCAGCACCGCCGCCGACCCGCTCGCCTCGCGCGGGTCGACCGCGTTGTACACCTTGATCCCGTCCGCGGTGGTGTACTGCTGCACCTTGAACTTGCCGACCGTGGCGGTCGCGAGGTACGCGGCCATCGGCTCGGCCTGCCGCCACCGGAAGGTCGTGCGGTCGCCGGAGGTGTGCTGCCCGAGGAGGACGCCGTTGGCGACGGCGGTGCGGCCCTTGGGGACGGTGATCGTGAAGTCGTACGACGACTTGTCCTTGGGGTGGCTGTTCGCCGGGAACCAGGTCATCGCGCCCTGCGGCTCCCCGGCGACGAACGCGCCGTCGTCGGTGCGGATCCAGCCGTCGGCCGAGCCGTCGGGGTCGGTGACCTGCTTGGGCGTGCCGTTGTACGCCACGGTGACGCGGAAGTCCCGGCCCTTCGCCAGCGCCCGGGACGGCGTGACGACGAGTTCCTGTCCGCTGCGGCTGAAACGCGCGGTCCGGCCGTCGACGGTCACCCGGGTGACCTTCAGGCCGCTGAGGTCGAGGTCGAAGCGGGTGAGCTTCTGGGTGGCGCGGGCGGTGAGGACCGCCTTGCCGTCGAGGTGCCGGGAAGAGGTGTCGTAGCGCAGCGTCAGGTCGTAGTGGCTGACGTGGTACCCGCCGTTGCCGCTGAGCGGGAAGTACGGGTCGCCCGCGCCGGCGGCGCCGATCGTGCTCGCCGAGGCCGTTCCGGCGCCGGCCAGCAGGGCCGCCACGGCGACCGGGACGGTGGCGAGGACGGCCTCGCGGCGGAGGACTGCGGTACGTCTGCTTGCGCCCTGCACATGAGCTCCTTGAGGGGGGTGGCCAGTGATCAATGGCCCACAGACTAGGCGCGCGGGTGTCCGCGTTTCCCCCTCATTCTGGTCAAGCTGCGCCGCGTCGGCAGCCCGTGCGGCGGACCGCCGCATACGCTCGCGGCACCGTCAGCGAGCCGAGAGGTGCATCGACCGTGAGCGTGCGCGTCCGCAGGATCTATGAGTCGCCCGAGCCGGCCGACGGGATGCGTGTGCTGGTGGACCGGCTGTGGCCGCGCGGGCTGTCCAAGGAGGTCGCGCACGTGGACGAGTGGCCGAAGGGGCTGACGCCGTCGGACGAGCTGCGCCGCTGGTTCCACGCCGGCGGGACGTACGAGGAGTTCGTGCGTCGTTACGAGGCGGAGCTGGCCGCTCCCGAGGCCGCCGAACTCCTCGACGGCCTGCGGAAGTCGGTGCGCGAGGGCCAGGTGACCCTGCTCACCGCGTCCAAGACCCCGGACGAGAGCCACGCCACGGTGCTGGCGCGGCTCCTGGCCGATTAGGCGGTCTTCCTCCGCCTCGGACGGTCTCCTTCCGCCTCAGGCGGTCTGCTTCGCCGCCGCGCGTCCCGCCGCCCGGCCCGAGAACAGGCAGCCGCCGAGGAACGTGCCCTCCAGCGCGTTGTAGCCGTGCACGCCGCCGCCGCCGAAGCCGGCCACCTCGCCGGCCGCATAGAGGCCGCCGATCGGCTGCCCGTCAGTGCCGAGGGCGCGGGAGTCCAGGTCGGTCTGGATGCCGCCGAGGGTCTTGCGGGTGAGGACGTGCAGCTTGACGCCGATCAGCGGTCCGGCGGCCGGGTCGAGGATGCGGTGCGGGGTGGCGACCCGGCCCAGCCGGTCGCCGATGTAGCGGCGGGCGTTGTGGATGCCCTGGACCTGGGAGTCCTTGCTGTACGAGTTGTTGATCTGGAGGTCGCGGGCGACGATCTGGCGGCGCACCTCGGCCGCGTCGAGGAGCGCCTTGTCGGTGAGGCCGTTCATCTTCTCGACGAGCTGGTCCAGGGAGTTCGCGGTGACGAAGTCCGCGCCGTTGTCGAGGAAGGCCTGCACCGGGCCGGGCGCGCCCTTGCCGAGCAGCCGGTCGCGCAGCACGGCCTTGCGGTCCTTGGCGGTGATGTCGGGGTTCTGCTCGGAGCCGGAGAGCGCGAACTCCTTCTCGACGATCTTCCGGGTGAGGACGAACCAGGAGTGGTCGTACCCGGCGATGTCCTCGGTGGTGCGCAGGTGCTTGAGGGTGCTGAGAGTGTCGTAGCCCGGCAGGCAGGGGTCGGGCAGGCGGCGGCCGAGGGCGTCGAGCCAGATGGAGGACGGGCCGGGCAGGATGCGGATGCCGTGGCCGGGCCAGATCGGGTTCCAGTTCTGGATGCCCTCGGTGTAGTGCCACATGCGGTCGCGGTTGACCAGGCGGACGCCGGCCCCCGCGCTGATGTCGAGCATCCGGCCGTCGACGTAGGCGGGGACGCCGGTGACCATCTCGGTCGGCGGTGTGCCGAGGCGCTCGGGCCAGTAGCGGCGGACGATGTCGTGGTTGGCGCCGATGCCGCCGGTGGTGACGACGACGGCCTGGGCGGTGAGTTCGAAGTCGCCGATGCGGTCGCGGTTGGAGGAGACGCCGCGCGGTGAGTCGTCGGGCGCGAGGACGGTGCCGCGTACGCCGCGCGCCTCGCCGTCCTCGATGACGAGTTCGTCGACCTGGTGGCGGTGGTGGAAGGTGAGCAGTCCGTCGCGGGCGGCCTGCTTGGCGTACCGGACGAAGGGCTCGACCACACCGGTGCCGGTGCCCCAGGCCACGTGGAAGCGGGGCACGGAGTTGCCGTGCCCGTCGGCCCGCAGGTCGCCGCGCTCGGCCCAGCCGACGGTCGGCAGCAGGCTGATGCCGTGGCTCTGCAGCCAGGGCCGCTTCTCCCCGGCCGCGAACTCGACGTAGGCGCGCGCCCAGCGCACCGCCCAGGAGTCCTCGTCGTCCTTGCGGTCGAACTGGGCGCTGCCCTGCCAGTCGTTCCAGGCGAGGTCGAGGGAGTCCTTGATGCCGAGCCGGCGCTGCTCGGGCGAATCGACGAGGAAGAGCCCGCCGAAGGACCAGAACGCCTGGCCGCCGAGGTTGGCGGCGTTCTCCTGGTCGACGAGGGCGACGCGCCTGCCCCTGCTGGTGAGTTCGTGCGCCGCGACCAGGCCGGCGAGGCCGGCTCCGACGACGATGACGTCCGCGTCCATGGCGACTGATGCCCTTCTCATACGGGGTGGGTGGTGCCGTTCGTTCGTGCGGGGTGGGTGCTGCCGTCGGTCAGCAGCGCGGTGAGCAGTTGCTTGAGCCAGGCCCGGGCCCGGTCCACGTCCCTGTCGAGGAGCAGTTGGACCGTGACCCCGTCGTACGCGGCGACCACGGCGTGCGCGGCGCCGTCGGCGTCGCCGAGCACGGCGGGGACCGGGGTGTGGCCGCGGGCCCGGAAGAGCCGGTCGGCGATGGCCTGGCGGAGCCGGGTCCGGTGGTCGAGGAGGACGCCGGCGACGGCCGGGTCCCGGGCGGCGTGCACCAGGAAGTCGGTCTTCACCAGCAGCCAGTCCACGTCGAGGAGCAGTACGTCGGTGACCCGGTCCACGGAGGCCGGTACGTCCAGGTCGGGTCCGTCGCCGGCGAGCGCGTCGGCGACCTGCTGGGCGATGAGGGCGGCGCGCTCCCGGTACAGGGCGAAGAACAGCTCGTCGAGGGTGGCGAAGTTGGAGTAGAAGGCGCCCCGGCTGAACCCGGCGGCCTCGCAGACCTCCTCGATGGAGACCCGCCCGAAGCCCTTGGCGGCGAACACGGTGAACGCGGCGTCGAGCAGCCGGGCGCGGGTCTGCACCCGCCGTCGGGTCACCCGCCGGTGCGAGCCGTCCTCTGCCATGTCCCGACCTCCGTTCGATACACAAACGTATCGGATACATGAACGTATCGAAAGACCCCGGGGCGGCGCAGCCCGAGATCAAAAGGGAACACATTTTCGATTAAGGAGTACGCTGGGTGCCATGGCCACGCACCTCCAGGGCTCCCTGTTCGACCAGACCGACGAGCTGCGGCTCGGCAGCCTCGACGGCACCGGCCGGACCGCGCTCGGCTCCGGCGCCTGGATCGACGTGCTGCCCGGCTGGCTGAACGGCGCCGACGCACTGTTCGAACAGCTGGCGGCGGAGGTCCCCTGGCATGCCGAGCGCCGCACGATGTACGACAACGTCGTGGACGTACCGCGCCTGCTCGCCTTCTACGGCGCGACCGACCCGCTCCCTCACCCCGTCCTCACCGAGGCCCGCGAGGCGCTCACCCGGCACTACGCCGAGGAACTGGGCGAGCCGTTCGCCACCGCCGGGCTCTGCTACTACCGCGACGGCCGGGACAGCGTCGCCTGGCACGGCGACCGGATCGGCCGGGGTGCACGCGAGGACACCATGGTCGCGATCCTCTCCGTGGGCGCACCCCGTGACCTCCTGCTGCGCCCGCTGCACGGCGGCCCCTCGGTCCGGCGCCCGCTCGGCCACGGCGACCTGATCGTGATGGGCGGCTCCTGCCAGCGGACCTGGGAACACTGCGTACCGAAGACGACCCGGGCCACCGGGCCGCGGATCAGCATCCAGTTCCGGCCACACGGGGTGCGCTGACCAGGGTCCTCGCCAGTCGGCGCCCCGCCCCATGTGGTTGGCTGTCCCCCGTTGCGATCTGCACGAACGGGCGAGCCGGAGTGATGATGCGGGCAGCGGTACACGAAGTCGGCAAGGGCGCCTATCTGGTGCACGGCCAGCACACCAACTGGGTGATCCTCAAGGACGGCGACGCCGTCACGCTGGTCGACACCGGCTACCCCGGCGACCGGCAGGGGCTGCTCGACTCCCTCGCGGAGGTGGGCAGTTCACCGGAGGCGGTCGCGGCCGTCCTGATCACGCACGCGCACAACGACCACCTGGGCTCGGCCGAGTACCTGCGCGACGCCCACGGCACGCCGGTCTATCTGCACGAGGCCGAAGTACCGCACGCCCGGCGGGACTTCCTCCAGCAGGTGTCCGTGGGCGAGGTGGTGAAGAACGCCTGGCGGCCGGGTGTGGTGCCGTGGCTGGTGCACGTGCTGCGCGTCGGCGGCACCGAGCAGCACCCGGTCAAGGCGCCCGAGTCGTTCCCGGTCGCCGACGGCCCCCTCGACCTGCCGGGCCGCCCGGTCCCGGTGCACACCCCCGGCCACACCGACGGGCACACCGTCTACCACCTGCCCGAAGCCGGACTCGTGATCTCCGGGGACGCCCTGGTCAGCGGCCACCGCACCTCCCGCGTCCAGGGCCCGCAACTGCTCCCCGACATGTTCCACCACGAGCGGGCCCGCGCCCTCGCCTCGCTGGAACTGATCGGGGCGCTCGACGGCGACGCCCTGCTGCCGGGCCACGGCCCGCTGCACCGGGGCCCGGTGCGGGCGGCCGCCGAGCGGGCCCGGGAGCAGGCCTCGTAACCCTCCGGCCTTAAGGTTCGTCCCATGGCCTTGCAGATCAGCGCCACCAACCCGGAGCACCCCGCGCTCCTGCTCGAACTCCCCTGGGACGTCCCGCTGGAGGAGTGGCCCGAGGACTACCTCGTGCCGCTCCCCCGGGGCATCTCCCGGCACGTGGTGCGCTACGCCCGGGCCGGCAGCGAGGTCATCGCGGTGAAGGAGCTGGCGGAGCGCCCGGCGCTGCGCGAGTACGAGCTGCTGCGCGACCTGGACCGGCTCGGCATCCCCGCGGTCGACCCCCTTGCAGTGATCACCGGCCGGCTCGACCCGGACGGCGAACCGCTGGAGTCGGTGCTGGTCACCCGGCACCTGGGCGGCTCGATGCCGTACCGCTCGATGTTCGAGACGACCATGCGCCCGGCCACCATGCACCGCCTCATGGACGCCCTGGCGGTGCTGCTGGTGCGCCTGCACCTGGCCGGGTTCGCGTGGGGCGACTGCTCGCTGTCCAACACCCTGTTCCGGCGGGACGCGGGCGCGTACGCGGCGTACCTGGTGGACGCCGAGACCGGCGACCTGCACCCGCAGCTGAGCAACGGGCAGCGGGACTACGACCTCGACCTGGCCCGGGTCAACATCAGCGGGGAGCTGCTCGACCTGGAGGCGTCGGGGGCGCTGCACCCGTCGCTGGACCCGATCGAGTTCGGGTTCGAGATCTGCACCCGGTACGGCGAGCTGTGGGAGGAGCTGACCCGGACCTCGGTGTATCCGGCCGGCAAGTACCACTTCATCGAGCGCCGGATCCGACGGCTCAACGACCTCGGTTTCGACGTGGCCGAGATGCAGATCGAGCACTCCTCCAACGGCGACACGGTCACCTTCGTGCCGAAGGTCGTCGACGCCGGCCACCACCAGCGCCAGCTGCTGCGGCTGACCGGCCTGGACGCCGAGGAGAACCAGGCGCGGCGGCTGCTCAACGACCTGGAGAGCTGGATGGCCACCCAGGACGACTACGCCCCGGGCGACCCCCTCGCCGCCCGCCCCGAGGTCCTGGCCCACCGCTGGGTGCGGGACGTCTTCCGCCCCACCGTGCGGGCCGTACCGCTGGAGCTGCGCGGTTCCATGGACCCGGCGGAGATCTACCACGAGCTGCTGGAGCACCGCTGGTACCTGTCCGAGCACGCGCAGCACGACATAGGCCTGGACAACGCGGTCGAGGACTACATCGAGAACGTGCTGCCCAAGGCGCGGGAGACCCTGGAGCCGGTCACCCCGGAGTGAGCGGGGCGGGCGGGCCGCGGGTCAGTCGTGCGGGACCACGGCCACCGGGCACTCGGCGTGGTGCAGCACCCCGTGCGCGACCGACCCGATGCGCGCGCCGACCGCCGTGCGGTGGGCGCGCCGCCCGACGACCATCAGCTGGGCGCGGCCGGCCACCGACAGCAGCACCTGGCCCGCACTGCCCATCTCCACGTGCTCGGCGACCGGCACGTCCGGGAACCGCTCGCGCAGCGGCCGTACCGCCTCGGACAGCGCCTTCTTCTCGAAGGGCTCCATGCCCCCGGACTCGTCCAGCAGTTTCAGGGAGCCCGGGCTGTAGGCGAAGACCGGCGGCAGGGTCCAGGCCCGCACCACCCGGACCGTCGCGCCCCGGGCCGCCGCCGTCTCGAACGCGAACTCCAGCGCGGCCGCGCTGTCCTCCGCGCCGCCCTGCTGGCCGACGACGACCTCGCGCCCGGCGGCCTCGGCCGCGGGGCGGTCCCCGGCCCGCACCAGGACCACGGGCCGGGCGGCCTCGGCGATCACCTGCTGGCCGACGGATCCAAGGAGGAATCCGACGACCCTGCCGTGCCCGCGCGAGCCCAGCGCCAGCAGCTCGGCCCCGGCGGCCGCGGCCACGAGCACCTCGACCGCGCCGCCCTCCACGACGTCGACGCTCACCGCGAGCTCCGGATACCGCCCGGTGACGGTCCGCACCGACTCGCTCACCCCGTCCGACACCCACCCGCGCTGGGTCTCCCGGTCACCACCGGCCGCCTCGTACGCCTCGTACCGCCAGGCATGCACCACCCGCAGCGGCAGCCGTCGGCGCACCGCTTCCCGGGCCGCCCAGTCGAGAGCGGCGTGGCTCTCCTCCGTACCGTCGACCCCTGCCGTGATCGGGCGTGTCATGCACCGGCCTCCTCGTCGGTTGCGTGTCTGCGTGATCAGTCTTCCGCACCTGCGGGTGCCCGCCGTGCACCCTCGTACAAGAGCGAAGGCGGGCGATCGAACATACGATGGGCGGGAACCGGTGCGGCGGTCGCGCTTCTCGCAGGGCCCGCCGTCCCGTGGAACCAACGGCTCGGGGTGGGAGACGTATGGCACAGGCTGCCGACGCAGCACGGACCGTCATCATGACCGTGGACGACGACCCGGGAGTCTCCCGTGCCGTCGCCCGGGACCTGCGGCGCCGCTACGGCGCGACGTACCGGATCGTGCGCGCCGAGTCCGGGGACTCGGCGCTGGAGGCACTGCGCGAACTGAAACTCCGCGGCGACCTGGTGGCGGTGATCCTGGCCGACTACCGGATGCCGCAGATGAACGGCATCGAGTTCCTGGAACAGGCGCTGGACGTGTACCCGGGCGCGCGGCGGGTGCTGCTGACCGCGTACGCGGACACCAATGCGGCGATCGACGCGATCAACGTCGTCGACCTGGACCACTATCTGCTCAAGCCCTGGGATCCCCCGGAGGAGAAGCTCTACCCGGTCCTCGACGACCTCCTTGACGCCTGGCGGGCCAGCGACTACAAGCCGGTGCCGGCCACCAAGGTGGTCGGGCACCGCTGGTCGGCACGGTCCTCGGACGTACGGGAGTTCCTGGCCCGCAACCAGGTGCCGTACCGCTGGTACTCGGTGGAGGAGCCGGAGGGGAAGCGGCTGCTGGCGGCGGCCGGGGCCGACGGGGAGCGGCTGCCGCTGGTGATCACGCCGGACGGCACGCCCCTGGTGGAACCGGAGGCCCCGGAGCTGGCCGCGCACGTCGGGCTCGCGACGACACCGACGGCCGACTTCTACGACCTGGTGGTGATCGGCGGCGGCCCGGCCGGGCTCGGCGCGGCCGTGTACGGGGCGTCGGAGGGGCTGCGGACCGTGCTCGTGGAGCGGTCGGCGACCGGCGGGCAGGCCGGGCAGAGCTCGCGGATCGAGAACTACCTGGGCTTCCCGGACGGCGTGTCGGGCGCCCAGCTGACCGACCGGGCCCGGCGGCAGGCCGCCAAGTTCGGCGCGGAGATCCTGACCGCCCGCGAGGTCACGGCACTCGAGATCAACGGGGCCGCGCGGGTGGTGCGGTTCGCGGACGGCTCGGCGGTCGCGGCGCACAGCGTGATCCTGGCGACCGGTGTGCAGTACCGGCAGCTGGAGGCCGCCGGCTGTGTCGACCTGACCGGCTGCGGGGTGTACTACGGCTCCGCGCTCACCGAGGCGACCTCCTGCCAGGGCCAGGACGTGTACATCGTCGGCGGCGCCAACTCGGCGGGCCAGGCGGCGATGTACCTGTCCCGGTTCGCCAAGTCGGTGACCCTGCTGGTGCGCGGCGCCGACCTGTCGGCCTCGATGTCGTACTACCTGATCCAGCAGATCAACGAGGCGCCGAACATCGCCGTACGCAGTCACACGGTGGTGGACGCCGCGCACGGCGCCGAGCGTCTGGAGCAGCTGACCCTGCGCCATGTGCAGAGCGGGGACCGGGAACAGGTCGACGCCCAGTGGATGTTCGTGTTCATCGGGGCGGCACCGCTGACCGACTGGCTCGGCGAGACGGTGCTGCGGGACGGGCGCGGGTTCATCCTGTCCGGGCCGGACCTGACCGTCGACGGACAGGCGCCGGCGGGCTGGGAGCTGGACCGGCCGCCGTACCACCTGGAGACCAGCATTCCCGGCGTGTTCGTGGCGGGCGACGCACGCGCCGAGTCCGCCAAGCGTGTCGCGTCCGCCGTCGGAGAAGGAGCCATGGCAGTGATGCTCGTCCACCGTTATCTGGAGCAGTCATGAGCGGGCAGTTGGTGCCGTGCAGCCCGAAGGAGATCGGCGCGCTGTTCCTGTTCGAGAAGCTGGAGCCGGAGCAGCTCGGGCGGCTGTGCGCGGCCGGCCGGGTGGAGCTGTTCCAGCCCGGGCCCGTCTACACCGAGGGTGAACCGGCCACCTGCTTCTACGTGATGATCGAGGGCGCCGTGGCGCTGTCCCGGCGGGTCGGCGGGGACGACGTGGAGGTCACCCGGACCTCGCAGGCCGGGGTGTACGCGGGCGCCATGCAGGCGTACATCGGCGACCGGGTGCGGCAGGTGTACAACAACTCGATGCGGGTGACCGAGCCGACGCGGTTCTTCGTGCTGCCGGCCGACACGTTCTCGGACATCATGCGCGAGTGGTTCCCGATGGCCGTGCACCTCCTGGAGGGCCTGTTCTTCGGTTCGAAGAGCACCCAGGCGGCGATCGGGCAGCGCGAACGGCTGCTGGCGCTCGGCTCGTTGTCCGCCGGGCTCACCCACGAGCTCAACAACCCGGCCGCGGCGGCCGTGCGGGCCACGTCGACGCTGCGCGAGCGGGTGGCGAAGATGCGGCACAAGCTCGCGGTGATCGCCGAAGGGCCGTTTTCGCGGGAGCAGTTGGCGGGTCTGATCGAGATCCAGGAGCGTACGGCGGAACGGGTCGCCAAGGCGTCGACGCTCAGTCCGATGGAGGCCGCCGACCGCGAGGACGCGCTCACCGACTGGCTGGAGGACCGCGGCATCGACCGCGGCTGGGAGCTGGCGCCGACCTTCGTGCAGGCCGGGCTCGACGTCGACTGGCTGGAGCAGGTCGCCGCCGCCGTCGAGGAGGGGATCCTGCCGAACGCGGTCGGCTGGCTCAACTACACCATCGAGACCGAGCTCCTGATGAACGAGATCGAGGACTCGACCACCCGGATCTCGAACCTGGTCGACGCGGCCAAGCAGTACAGCCAGCTGGACCGGGCCCCGTACCGGGAGGTGGACGTCCACGAACTCCTCGACAGCACGCTGCTGATGCTGTCCGGGAAGATCGGGCAGGACATCCAGGTGGTCAAGGAGTACGACCGTACGGTCCCGCCGGTGCCCGCCTACCCCGCCGAGCTCAACCAGGTGTGGACCAACCTCATCGACAACGCGGTCTGCGCGATGAAGGACGGCGGCGGCAAGGGCGGCGGACACGGCACACTGACCGTGCGGACCGCGCTCGACCACGAGCAGCTGCTGGTCGAGTTCCGGGACACCGGGAGCGGGATCGCGCCGGAGATCAAGGACCGGATCTTCGACCCCTTCTTCACGACCAAGCCCGTGGGGCAGGGCACGGGTCTCGGTCTGGACATCTCGTGGCGGATCGTCGTGAACAAGCATCACGGCAGCATGCGGGTGGAGTCGCAGCCCGGCGACACCCGTTTCCAGGTACTGCTTCCGCTGACCGCCGAGGCGCCTGAGGAAACCGAGACATCTGTGGAGGCAGTATGAGTGGCGGCGACGGCATCGACTCCAAGGTTCCGCCGAGCGGCGCCGGGTGTGTGGAGTGCGACAAGGCGGGGGGCTGGTGGTTCCATCTGCGGCGGTGTGCGCAGTGCGGGCACATCGGCTGCTGCGACGACTCGCCCGCGAAGCATGCGACGGCGCACTTCCGTGACACCGGGCATCCGGTGATCCGGAGCTACGAGCCGGGCGAGGGGTGGTTCTGGAACTTCGCGACGGAGGAATTGTTCGAGGCCGGGCCGGAGTTGGCGCCGCCGGTGAGTCATCCTGCGGATCAGTCGGTGCCGGGTCCTGCGGAGCGGGTGCCGGAGGACTGGGCTCGGATATTGAGGGGTTGAGTGCCTAGGGGGGTGGGGGTTCTGTGGTGACGGCGGCTGCGGGTTCGTCGTGGCTTGTCGCGCAGTTCCCCGCGCCCCTTGGGGGTTGCGCCTTGCGCTTCCTGCGAGGATGAGGGTGTGTTGCAGAGATCTTTTGGCAGCCCTCTGATCGGGCGGGACGACGAACTGGGGCGCCTTGCCTCGGTGTTGGAGCGTGCCCGGAACGGTAGTGGGCAGGCCGTGTTGGTCGCTGGGGACGCTGGGGCGGGTAAGACCCGGCTGTTGGACGAGGTCGCGGCTCGGGCCGGCGAGGGCGGGGCCACCGTCGTCACCGGGCACTGTGTCGATCTCGGGGATGTGGGGCTGCCGTATCTGCCGTTCACCGAGATTCTCGGGGTGTTGGCCGGTGATGAGCGGTTTTCCGGGGTTCTCGCCGCCCATCCGGCTGTTGAGCGTCTCCTCGGTGCCGCCTCCGACTCGGCCCGCGACGCGGACGCTCGGCTGCGGCTCTTCGAAGGTGTGGCCGGGCTGTTCGCCGAGTTGGCGGCTGCCGCGCCGCTGGTGCTGGTGCTGGAGGATCTGCACTGGGCCGACCAGTCGTCGCGCGATCTGCTGCGGTTTCTGCTGAGCCGGGGGGTGCTTCCGCGCCGGCTCACCGTGCTGGCCTCCTACCGTGCCGACGATCTGCACCGGCGGCATCCGCTGCGGCCGCTGCTCGCCGAGCTGGTGCGGCTGCCCGGTGTGGAGCGCCTGGAGGTGCGGCCGCTGGGCGATGCCGAGGTGGCGCGGCTGGTGCGGGCACTGGAGGAGCGGCCGCTGTCCGAGGCGACCGTGCGGGACATCGTCGAGCGGGCCGAGGGCAACGCCTTCTACACGGAGGAGCTGGTGGCCGCCGCCGACACGGACGGGATGCCCACCGGGCTCGCCGATCTGCTGCTCATCCGCGTCGAGCAGTTGTCGGAGACGGCCCAGCAGGTGCTGCGGACGGCTGCGGTGGCCGGGCGCCGGGTGGGGCACGATCTGCTCCGGGACGCGGCCGGGCTGCCCGAGGAGGAGCTGGAGTCGGCGTTGCGGGAGGCGGTGGGGCGGCAGTTGCTCGCGGCCGGGGACGGGGACACGTACGCCTTCCGGCATGCCCTGGCGCGCGAGGCCGTGTACGGCGATCTGCTGCCCGGGCAGCGGTCGCGGCTGCACGGCACGTACGCCAGGCTGCTCGCCGCGCGCGGGGGCGGGGCCAGGACGGCGGCCGAGCGGGCGCACCACTACCGGGAGAGCCACGACCTGCCCGAGGCGCTCGCCGCGTCCGTGGAGGCCGCGGACCATGCCCGGCGGGTGGGCGCCCCGGCGGAGGAGCTGCGGCATCTGGAGGCGGCCCTGGACCTGTGGCCGGCCGTGCCGTGCGAGGCGCGGCCCTCGGGTGACGGACTCGACCAGGTGGCCTTGACGCTGCGGGCGTCGGCGGCTGCCGTGCACTCCGGTGACGCGCACCGCGCGGTGTCCCTGACCCGCGCCGCGCTGGCCGGCACCGGCCAGGACGCGGATCCCGAACTCGCCGCCCGCGTGCGCTACACCCTCGCGGGGAACCTCATGACCGTCGACAACCTCGCCGCCGCGTTCGCCTACAGCAGCGAGGCGCTCGCGATGATCCCCGCCGAACCGCCGTCCCGGACCTGGGTGTGGGCGGCGGCCACCCATGTCATGGCGGCCCGCCAGACCGGCGACGACGAAACGGCGTTGCGGGTCGCGCGGCAGGCCCTGGAGGTCGCCGAGCGGATCGGCGCCACCGCCGCCCGGGCCGACCTGCTGATCTCCCTGGCCCGTCTGGAGGGCGGCGGGCGGCGCACCCTGGAGGGCCGGGAGCGGCTGCGGGAGGCGCGGGAACTGGCCCGGTCGGCCGGGGACACGCCGGTGGAGATGCGCGCGCTGTTCAGCCTGGCCATCGGCTGCTTCGAGTCGGGCGAGCTGCGGGAGTGCCTGCCGTGGATCACCGAGGGGCTCGACCGGGCCCGGCGTTCGGGGCTGCTCTCCTCCCCCTACGCCTTGGAGATGCGGTATCTGCGGCTGCTGGTGCTCTACACGCTGGGGCAGTGGGACGAGTGTGTGCGGGTGGCCCGCGCGGATCCGGCGCCCGGTTTCGCCGAGGGGCCGGTCCTGTACATCGCGCTGGCCCGGGGCAAGCCGGATGTCGTGGCGCGGGCCGGGGCGCTGCTCGGCGAGCCGTTCGACTGGATGGGCACGTTCGTCGGGGGGATCGTGCTGACCGACGCGGCCGCGCTGCGGGGTGATCCGGAGGAGGCCGTGGCACGGGCGCGGGACACGGTCGCGGTGCTCTCCGACGAGTTGGGGCGGGCGCCGCACGTGACGGTCCGGCTCGCCACGCTGGCGCTGGCGGCGGTCGCGGACCGGGCGGCGGCCGAACGGCGCGGCGGCGGGAGCGCGGACCGCTGGGGCGGTGTCGCCGGTGAACTGGTGGAGTTGGCGCGGACGACGGCCGCGGGGCAGGGTCCGGAGGGGCAGGCCTGGCTGGCGCGGGCCGAGGCCGAGTGGACCCGTGCCGGGTCCGGGCCGGAGACGGCGGCCTGGGAGAAGGCGGTGGCCGCGTTCGCGTACGGGGACGTGTACGAGGCGGCCCGGGTGCGGCTGCGGTACGCCGAGGCCCTGGCGGCCGACGGCCGGCGTGCGGAGGCGGAGGGCGAGGCGCGGGCGGTCCGGGAGACGGCGGTGGCGCTGGGGGCCGCGCCGATGCTGGAGCGGGCGGACGCGCTGCTGCGACGGTCGGCACAGGACTCGGTCTCGCCGCTGACCGCACGTGAGCAGGACGTGCTGCGGCTGCTGGCGCTGGGCCGCAGCAACCGGCAGATCGGCGAGGAACTGTTCATCACCGGCAAGACGGCGAGCGTCCATGTCTCCAACATCCTCGCCAAGCTGGGCGCGGCGAGCCGTGGGGAGGCGGTGGCGATCGCCTACCGGGAACGCCTGATCACCCCCGAGCCGACGGCCCAGGGGTGATCGGACGGGGGGTGGTCCAGGTGTGTCAGTGGTCGCAGTCGAGGCTCGCCAGGTCGACGGAGTCGGCCATGGCCTGCATTCCCTTGTCATTGGGGTGGAGGTGGTCGCCGCTGTCGAGGAACGGCAGCATCCGCGCCCCGTCGTAGGGGCTGCGCAGGATCCGGTCGAAGTCGGCGATCCCGTCGAACTCGCCGCTGGTACGGATGTACTGGTTGACCTGCAGGCGTACGGCCTCGCCCGCCGGGTCCCACTCCGGCCAGCCCTCGAACGGCCCGACGGTCGAGGCGACCACGCACTTCCCGGCCGCGTGCGCCCGCCGGACGATCTCCTGGTAGCCGGCGATCAGGTCGGCCGCGGTGACCCCGGTGTGGGCCTTGATGTCGTTGACCCCCTCGAAGAGGAAGACGGTACGGACGCCGGGCTGGCTGAGGACGTCGCGGTCCAGCCGGTTGAGGGCCGCCTGTCCGGCGCCGTCGGCGAGGACCTGGTTGCCGGAGATCCCCTCGTCGGCCACGCCCTTGACCTCGGTGTCCGCCTTCTGGAGCCGGCGGGCGAGGTAGTCGGGCCAGCGCCGGTTCTGGTCGCTGGTGGACGCCCAGCCGTCGGTGATGGAGTCGCCGAGCGCCGCCACCGCCCCGGTGTCCGGGTCCGACGGCCGTACGGCGACCGCGTCCAGGTACCACCAGGAGCTGGTGGTCCCGGTCCAGTCGGCGGCGCTCTCCTCGGCGGTGTGGTCGCCCTGGGTGACGTAGGAGGTCTGCATGGCCATGCCGTGGCCGGTGGCGTGGCCGGCCGCGTCGGGGCTGTGCAGGCTGACGACCAGGTTGCTGCCGGCGGGCAGTCTGCCGGGCAGCGGGTCGCTCCACGCGGTGGCGCCGGCCGGCACGGTGACCGTGCGCGCGCCGTCGAAGGTCAGCCGCTTGTTGCTGCCCGGCTCGAGGGCGGCGCCCTGGCTCTGCAGACCGGCGTAGACGCTGTCCAGGGTCAGGGGCCGGTCGCCGAAGGCGTTGGAGAGGCGGACTCGCAGACCGCTGCCGGCCGCGCTGGTGTGCACGACCAGCCGGTAGCCGCGGTCGGCGGTGCCCGTTCCCAGCTCGTCGGCGCTGGCTCCCCAGGTGACGATGTCCGGCCGGGTGGAGGCCGCCCGGACGGCGGCCTCCTGGGCGGGCACGGTCCGGCCGGGGCCGGTACCGGTGGCGGTGGCCCCGGCCGCCCCGGTCTGGCAGACGACCCCGACCATCAGTAAGGCGGCCAGTCGGCCGCCGGCCCGTGCGAGCCCGCCGGTCACCGCACCAGATCCCTCAGCGTGACGGACTGGCCGGGCTTCAGCGTCACCGTCCGGGACGTCCCGCCGTAGGCGACCGTCGTGGTACGGCCTCCGACGCTGCGGATCCGGGCCCGGGTCGGCTTGCCGTCCCGCCAGTGCAGGTCCACCACGAAGCCGCCGCGGGCGCCCGCTCCGGTGATCGAACCGGAGGCGGCCCAGGCGTCGGGGAGGGCGGGCAGCAGCTCCAGGTGGCCCGGCCGCGAGTACAGCAGCATCTCGGCGATCGCGGTCGGCGTGCCGAAGTTGGCCTCGATCTGGAAGATGCCCCGGCCTTCCTCGACCTGGTAGATGTCGAAGAGGTTGGGGGACGTGCCGTTGCTGCCGTTGCTGGACGGCCGGAGGTTGCGGACGACGAGCTGGTAGGCCTTGTCGGCGTCCTTCAGCCGGGACCAGCACAGAGAACGCCAGGCGTTGGCCCAGCCGAAGCTGTCCATGCCGCGGGCGGTGAGCAGTGCGGTGGCGCCCTTGACGATGTCGTCGGGGGTGGAGCCGTCGGGGCGGATCCGGTCGCCGGGGAAGAGGTTGATCAGCGGCGAGAGGTGGCGGTGGGTGGTCTCGCCGAGGTTGTCCGGGGACATCCACTCCTCCAGCCAGCCGGTCTTGGGGCTCACCACCGGCAGGTAGAGGCGGTCGCGGAGCTTGCCGATGGTACCCGCGTATCCAGCATCCCTCTTCAGCTCGGCGGCCGCAGTCCGGAAGTTCCCGAACAGCATCCACACCTGTTCCTGAGCATAGGTGATGCCCTTGGCGTCCAGCGGTCCCTGCTCCGGGGACCAGTCGCTGTCCGCGATCAGCACCTCCTTCCCGTCGTCCAGGGTAGTCGTGAGCAGCCGGGCCTCCCAGAACTCGCAGGCGCCCTTGAGGAGAGGGTAGATCTTCTCCAGGTGGGCGCGGGACTGGGTGAACTCGTAGTGCTCCCAGAGGCTCTGGCACAGCCAGGCGTTGCCCGCGGGATGCCACCACCAGCCGCCTCCGCCGAAGGGGTTGGTGGAGATGGCGACGGTCCAGCCGGCCACCTTGCCGCTGGAGTTGCGGTAGCGGTTGCGGGAGTCCTGGAAGAGCCGCTGGGTGAGGTCCGTCCAGGACGGGAGCTGGTCGACGCAGTAGTCGGTGTAGGCGTCGAAGCACTGGGACAGGCCCAGCCGGTCGGACATCCAGTAGTTCATCTGGATGTTGATGTCGGTGTGGTAGTCGCCCATCCAGTCCGGGTCGTTGCCGTCCAGCCAGATGCCCTGCAGGCCCATCGGCAGGCTGTCGCGCGATCCGGCGATCATCAGATAGCGGCCGAACTGGGCGTAGGCGGCCTCCAGTTCCGGGTCCGGGTCGCCGGTGTCGGCGCGCGCCTGGATGCGCGCCCAGGTGTCCAGCTCCCGCTGGTCGGCCGTCGAGGTGCCGAGGGAGAGGTCGAACTGCCCGAACAGCGCGCGGTGGTCGGCCGCGTGGGTGCGCAGCAGCGAGTCCGCCGAGTGCCGGGCGGCCGCCTTGACCTTGGTGCGGGCCAGCGCCACCGGGTTGACGGAGGGGTCGCGGTAGTCGGCCGCGGCGTCCGGCGCGTAGTCGGTACCGCCGCTGAGTACGACGGTCAGCTCGCGGCAGTCGGTGAAGGTGATGTGCGCACCGCTCACCCGCACGCTGCCGCCGCTGCCGTACGCCTTGACGGCGGCCCCGTACTTCAGTCCGTTGGCGAAGGACCCGGCGAACGACTCGGCGGTTCCGGTCTCCCCGTGGGTGCCCTCGAAGGTGATGGTGCCGGTGTAGCGCCCGCCGCCGTCCTGGCCGAAGTGCAGCACGATCACGTCGTCGGGACGGCTGGCGAACACCTGCCGCCGGTAGGTCACTCCGGAGCGGACGTAGGACGTCGTCACCACGCCGTTGTCGAGGTCGAGGGTGCGGCGGTAGTCGGAGACGGCGCCCAGGTCGTGGTCGGGGATCTCCACGGTGAGCCGGGCGAGCAGGGTGAGCGAGCCGAAGTCGGCCCGGCCGTAGGGGAACTGGCCGTCCGAGTCGAGGGTGTCGTTGAGCCCGCCGGTCCACAACGTGGCGTCGGTGACAAGGAGGAGCTCACGGCCGGAGTCGTTGCTCGCGAGCGCACCGAGCCGGCCGTTTCCGACGGGCAGGCCCTGCGTGATCATCGACCCGTCGTCGGCGGGCGCCTGCCACCAGAGCTGGTGCCGGGGAGCGGCGAGCGGCGCGGTGGACCGCACCGGGGCGGCGGAGGCGGTGAAGGCGGGGAGCCCGGCGAGGGCGCCGGTGGCAGCGGCGAGAGCAAGGAAGTTGCGGCGGCTGGGGTGGTTGTCCATTGCGGGATTCCTTCGTCGAAACGCGCCCCTTGGGGGCGCGGGGAACTGCGCGACCAGCCACAGCCGGTCCGCAGTTCCCCTACGGCCTGACCCAACGGAGCTTTCAGCGGGGTGACGTGGGAACGTCGATCCGGTCGATGTCCGGCGCGTATCCCGACCCGCTGTCGAAGCTGATGGTGTTCGCCCCGGCCTTCAGGGTGACCGGCACGCTCACGCTCGCCACCGTCCCCCAGTCCCCGGTCGACGGGAACTTGTGACTCGTGCCGCCCCCGGCGTTGGCCGAGACCGTGGCCGGCCGGGAGTCACCGCTGACGTAGGCGACCTTCACCAGGTAGGTGCCGGCCTTGTCGACGACGACGTTGTTGAAGGTCAGCTTGCCGCCGAGGTAGAGGTTGCCGACCTTCTTCGCGCCGGAGCACGCGTCGCAGCCGGCCACGGAGGCGTTGCCGCTCAGCGTGTTGGCGCTCGCCTCGGCCTCGTACCCGGTGGAGGCCAGCGCGCTGCCCTTCGGCGTGACGGTGAACAGCCGCGAGCCGTGCGCGGGCAGCGCCTCGGTGATCTTGTTCTGGAAGCTGCCGAGGTCCTCGTGGTTCCACAGGTCCCGTACCGACGCCTTGCCGGTGAAGCCGAGGGCGGTCCAGTCGGCGGTGACCGCCGAGGGCGAGTCCGCGAGGTTGAACAGGGCCACCGTGTACGTCCCGTCGGCGTTCTTCGCGGCCCAGACCTGCTGCGGGTCGGACGGGGTGATCGGGCGGGCCGGCGGGTTGTCGCTCTGGTCGATGCCGATGACCTCGCTGTTGGTCAGCAGGGAGATGCCGTAGTCGTCGAGCTTGGTGATGTCGTCGCCGGTGAACAGCGGCGACTTGGCGACGGCCCAGAGCGTGGCGTAGCTCTGCCGTTCGGCCTTGGTGAGGCCGTCCATCGCGCCGTTGCCGACGTCGAGGGAGTCGAGGTCGTTCCAGCCGCCGGGGCCCGCCTTGCCGGTCCAGGCCGGGGTGTCGTCCCAGCGGTCGTTGACGGAGTTCTCCCAGGTGACCAGGGTGTTGCAGTAGCACTCGACGTCGGTGTCGATGCGCCAGCCGTTGGTGTACTTCTTCCAGTCGGCGGCGTGCCCGAAGTCCAGGGACCAGGAGGCCTCCAGGTGGATCGGGCGGCCGGTGGCGGCGATGGCCTTGTTCCAGGCGGCCACATCGGCAACGTTGTCGTATTGATCACCGCTCTTGCCGGAGCCGGGGCCGACTCCGTCGAGCTTGAGGAAGTCGTAACCCCAGCCGGCGATCAACTGGGCCTGGGAGTCTATGTACTTCTGCGCGCAGGGCTTGTCGAAGTCGATCTTGTACGAGCTGTCCCAGCCGTTGGTGGTGCGCAGGTCGGGATAGACGATGTCGGCGGTGGTGCAGCCGTCGGCGTTCCAGATCGGCGTCTTCCCGTCGCCGTAGGCGCCCTTCTCCAGGCCGGCCGGGAGGTAGATGCCGGCCTTGAGGCCCTTGGCGTGGATGTGGTCGGCGACGGCCTTCATGCCGCTGGGGAAGCGGGCGGAGTCGGCCTTCTGGCGGCCGTACTGGTCGTAGCCGGACTTCCAGTTCCAGTCCATCCACCAGCCGGCGTCGATGTTGACGTAGTCGTAGCCGAACTTCTTCAGCTTGCTCGCCAGGGCGTCGGTCTGCTTGAGGACGTTCGCCTCGGTGAGGTAGCTGTAGTCGCCCTGGTCGTTGAGGCCGGGGTACTTGGACGACTGCATGCTCCAGCTCGACCAGCCCATGTACGGCTTGGCGGCGATCGGGGCGGGGGTCTGGGCCTCCGCGGCCGGCACTGCGGCGGCGAAGGCCGCGGTGAGTGCCAGCACGAGGACGGCTCTCAGCCCGCGTGCGGGCAGGTGGGAATACGAAGGTGACCGCATGGGCCCTACCTCCTGGGTTCGGGGGTCGTGGGCGGCTCAGCCCTGGGGAGTTGGGGTGATGAAGGAGTGGATCGCGGTGGCCGCGGCCCCGCGGGCCCACTCCTCGAACGGGAGCGGGCGGGTCTGTACGTCGCACCGCGCGGCGGAGCCGAAGGCGGCCGCGGTGAACGAGTCACGGATCTGCTCGGCGAAGAGGTCGTGGGCGGCGAGGCCCTCGCCGGAGATGATCACGCGTTCGGAGCCGAACAGGTTGGCCACGGTCGCGATGCCCCTGCCGATGGCCGCGCCGGCCCGCGCGTATGCCTCCCGCGCCCCGGCGACGCCCGCGTGGGCGAGCGCCGCGGCCTCGGCGGAGTCGGCGATCCGGCGTCCCGTCACCTGCCGGACGCGGGCGACGATCGCGGCGTCCCCCGCGATCGCCTCCACGCAGCCGCGGTTGCCGCAGTGGCAGAGCGGTCCGGCCGGGTCGATGGCCACATGCCCGATCTCGCCGGCCACTCCGTGGGCACCGGCGACCAGCCGGCCGTGGACCACGAGTCCGCAGCCGATGCCCGCTCCGACGGTGACCACGGCGAAGTCCGAGAGCCCGACGCCGGCGCCGAACCACTGCTCGGCCACGGTCAGGGCCCGCACGTCGTTCTCGACGACGACCGGCAACCCCGCTGTCATGTCGGCGAGTTCGGCGAGGGGGACGTTTCGCCAGTCCAGGAAGGGCGAGTAGCGCACGACCCCCCGGGCGCGGTCCACGTCGCCGGAGACCGCGACCCCGAGGCCGAGGACGGGGGCGCCGAAGTCTTCGGCCTCGACGCGCAGTTCGTGGGTGAGCTCGGCGATCGAGGCCAGCACGGCCTTCGCCGCACGGTCGGTGACCGGAAGCCGCCGGACCAGCAGGATCCGGCAGCACAGGTCGGTGAGGACGGCGATGATCTCGTCGCCGGTCACCTTGACGCCGATGAACAGGGCGCGCCCGCCGTCGACCCGCACCAGGTTCGCGGGCCGGCCGAGCGCGGGCCGGGCCCCGTCGTCGGCGCCCTCGGCCAGGTATCCGGCCGCGAGCAGCGGCCGGACCGCCTTGGTCACGGCGGCCGGGGACAGTCCGGCCCGGCGGGCCGCCTCCAGCCGGGTGAGGGGGCCGTGGGACAGGACCGTGGTGAAGATCTGCGAGGCGGCCGGCGTGTGCACCGGAAACGTTTCGCCACGGGTGGTCGAGCGCATGGCCGGGAACCTATGGCCCTTAATTTCCGCTGTCAATAAAAGAAACAGGAATCACCTGAAGATTCTCTGTGAGGCTGTTGAGCATTCGAATGACGGATGGCGTCACGCAGTTGCCGCGGCGTCAGGCGGGCGTGACCCTCGCGAGTTCGAGCAGCAGGGCCTGCTCGGGGTTGAGGTTGGGCATGGGCAGCCCCGCCATCGTGAGGACGGAACCGGGCAGGGTCAGCCGGCCGTCGAGTGCCGCGGCCAGCCAGGCGGGCCCCGCCACCTGGTGGAAGGACGGCAGGCCCAGCTCGGTGCGCACCCGTACCCGGTAGGTCGCCTCGGGGGCGAGGCCGGGCAGGCGCACCCGCCCGTACTGGCCCTCGGGGGAGGTCGCGAGCCGGGCCCAGCAGTAGAGCGCGGCCGAGCCGTCGTACGCCACGACCCCGTGCAGCAGCACCGACTCGTCGGTGAGGTCGGCGCGGACCGTGCGGCCGCCGTGCAGCAGCGGGCGCAGTTCGCGGTGGAGCGCGGTCCAGGCGGTGAGGCGGGCGAGTTCCTCCGGTGAGCAGCGGGTGAGGTCCTGTTCGATGCCGGCGTGCCCGAACAGCGCCGTGGTCAGCCGCAACGGGTCGGAGCTGACCCGCTCGGTGGTGTGGCTGGTGCGCGGGCCGACATGGGTGCCGACCAACTCGGGCGGCAGCAGCAGCCCGGTCCAGCGCTGGATGGCCTGGCGTTCCACCGGGTCGTTGCAGTCCGAGGCCCAGACCCGGTCGGTCCGCTCCAGGATGCCGAGGTCCACCCGGCCGCCGCCGGCAGCGCAGCTCTCGATCTCCAGCGCGGGGTGCCGCTCCCGGAGGGCGTCGATCAGCCGGTAGAGGGCCACCACCTGGGCGTGTGCCACGGGACGGTCGGCGGTGCCGTGCACGCTCTCGTGGAGTTCGCGGTTGTGGTCCCACTTGAGGTAGGCGATGCCGTACTTCTCCACCAGGGCGTCCAGCGAGTCCAGCAGGTACTGCCAGGCGTCGGGGTTGGACAGGTCCAGTACGTGCTGATTGCGGGCGGAGGGGCCGACCCCGCGGGCCGGGCCGAGCACCCAGCCGGGGTGCTCGCGGGCCAGGTCGGAGTCCAGGTTGACCATCTCCGGTTCCACCCACAGCCCGAACTCCATGCCGAGCGAGCGCACATGGTCCACCAGCGGGGTCAGCCCCTCCGGCCACACCACGGGGTCCACGGTCCAGTCGCCGAGCCCGGCGTCGTCCGAACGACGGCCCCGGAACCAGCCGTCGTCCAGCACGAACCGCTCGACGCCGACCTCGGCGGCCTTGTCGGCCAGCCGCAGCAGCCGGGCCAGGTCGTGGTCGAAGTACACCGCCTCCCAGCTGTTGAGGATCACCGGGCGGGGGCCGCGCGGATGGGCGGGGCGGGCCCTGAGCAGGGTGTGGAAGCGGTCGGCGAGACCGTCCAGGCCCTGGTCGGACCAGGCGAAGTGGCAGACGGGGGTGGTGTACGACTCGCCGGGCGCGAGCCTGATCTCCCCCGCCCGCAGGAGTTCGCCGCCACCGAACACCCCGGCATGGGTGCCCGCGCCCTCCGGCAACTGCTCGGCCAGATACCGCTGGTCGCCGCTCCAGGCCACGTGCACGGCCCAGACCTCCCCGGCGCGGAAGCCGAACCCGGGCACGCCGACGGCCATCACGTACGGCGAGTCCAGGCCGGGCTTGCCGCGCCGCACCTCCCGGCTGTGCGTGCCGAAGCCCAGCGGCCGCCGCTGGGGGGAGCGCTCCCGGCTCCACTTGCCGGTGAAGTCGAGGACCTCCGCGGCCCGCCGGGGCAGCGGCAGCAGCGTCGTGACCTGCGCGAGGTCGTACGGCGCCGGGTCGGCGTCCGGGCGGCGGGTGAGGGTGGTCCGCACCCCGAGCACGCCCGAGGGCTCCAGCCGGTAGGTGACGGTGGCGTCGAGTCCGGCGCCGGGGTCGGTGAGGTGCAGGGACAGCTCTCCGCCCGCCGCGCCCGGGTGGTACGAGCTGTCGGCCAGGGTCAGCCGGGGCGCGGTGAAGGCACCGGCGAGATGGCCCTCGTGGGCCGGGGTGCCGGACCAGCCGTCGGCCTCGGTGGGCCAGACGGTGAACCGGCGCGGGATGTCGATGGAGTTGTTGAGCACGGCGGGTTCACCGGTCAGGGCGAGCGCGGCCAGGGCGTCCTGGGACAGGTCGCCCAGGTCGGCGCCCCAGTGCAGGACCCTGGGCACCGGTTCGGTGAGCTCCACGACGAGAGCGGTGCCCGCCGCGCGCAGGATGTGGATCCGCGCCGTGCTGTCCGACATGCAGAGTCCTTTCGGGTCGCCCGGCCCCGCCGGACGGGCCCGGTTCAGGCGGGCTCGTCCGGCGGCCGGACGGGGGTTGTGCAGGGGCAGGGTCACTTCTTGGCGAGCAGCTGCTTGCTCTGGTTCTGCATGTCCGTGAAGACGGAGTCGTTCTTCTGGCCGGCGAAGTAGGCCTGGAACAGCGGCTGGAGCGCGTCCTGGAGGGCGGCGCCGTTGCCGTAGACCGGGGACGGGTAGAGGACCTTGTCCTTGATCATGTCAGTGAAGACGGACAGGTCCACGCCCGTCTTGGCCAGCGCCTTGGCCGAGGCGTCCATGGAGGCCGGGATCGACGGGAAGAAGGTGCCGGTCAGGGAGGCCTTGGACTGGCAGGCCTCGCTGCCCATGTAGGAGACCCACTTCCAGGTCTGCTCGGGGTTCTTGGTGCCGGCCCAGATGTTGTTCCCGTTGGAGTTGCTCAGCACGGACCTGGTCTTGCCGTCGGGGCCGTAGGGGGTGGGCGCGATCCCGACCTTGAGGCCGGGGATCTTCACGAAGGTCGAGGCCTCCCACGAACCGCCGGTCTCCATCGCGACCTTGCCGGAGGAGAGCAGGTCGACGTCGCTGACGCTGTCGGTGAACTGCCCGATCTTGGGGGCGTAACCCTTGTCGGTCAGCGAGCGGATCCAGTCCATGGTCTTCACGAACCGCGGGTCGGAGTAGTTGAACACCGTCGGCCAGGTGGTCTTGTCGCCCAGCCGCCAGCCCGTGGTGCTGACCAGCGGGTTCCAGGTGAACTGGCCGATGAAGTCCTTCGACGCGATCTCCCCGTAGCCGTACGTCTTGACGTGGGACTTGTCGAAGCCCTTCTCGTCGCCACGGCGTCCCTTGGTGTCGATCGTCAGGTGGGCGATCATCTTGCCCAGTGTGCCGCCGTTGTCCGGGTTCCAGTTCAGCGAGTCGACGTCCTTGTCGGTGTACCCGGCCTTCTTGATGGCGTCCTCGTTGAAGTAGACGCCGGACGCCGCCCAGTCCAGCGGCAGGGCGTACTGCTTGCCGTCAGTGTACTTCCAGGCGTCGACGCCGACGGAGAACCGCGACAGGTCGAACTTGTCCTTGGCGATGAAGTCGTCCATCGCCAGCAGCTGGTGCTGGGAGGCGTAGGCCTGGAAGAACTGGACGCTGTTCTGGAAGGCGTCGGGCGCGTTGCCGGCCACGAATCCGGCGGTCAGCTTGGTGAAGTAGTCGTTCACGTTGTACTGCGTGATCTTCACCTTGATGTCGGGGTTGGCCTTCTCGAAGTCCGTGGCGCACACCTTGTACGCGGCGGCCTGCTTGTCGTCCCAGGTCCACCAGTTGACGGTCTTGGAACCGCCGGCGGACGACGAGCCGCCCGAGCAGGCGGAGAGCACGGCGGCCAGGGTGAGCGTGGCGCCCAGCGCGACCGTCTTGCGAACTCTCGTGTTTCTTCTCATCGTTCCTTCTTTCGGGAGGACGCGGTGGGTGCAGGGGACGGCAGCACCGCAGGGTGGGACGACGTCTTGAGGAGCGCGCCGAACGCGCCGAGTACGACCGCCAGGTCGTCGGGTCCGCCGGCGTCGTGGCCGTTGAACTCCCACAGCCGCAGCTCCTTGGGGCCTGCGTAGGCGTGGTAGGAGGCGATCGCGGTGACCGGCGGGCACACCTCGTCGCGCAGTCCGGCGGAGAACCAGGCGGGGGCGGTCGCGCGCCGGGCGAAGGCGAGGCCGTCGAAGTAGCCGAGGGTGTCGAAGGTCCGCTCCACCCGGTCCCGGCGGGCGGCCAGGTAGCCGATGATCTCGGCGTAGGGCTCGGCGGAGGTGAGCCGGGTGGCCTGCCGGATGTCGCAGAGGAACGGCGCCTGGAAGTGGGCGGCGGCCAGTGCGGGCACCAGTCCGGCGACCGCGAGGGCGATGCCGCCGCCCTGGCTGGGTCCGACGACGGCGACCCGGGCCGGGTCGACGAGGTCGGTACGGGCGCGCAGGGCGTCGACGGCGCGGACGGCGTCGGTGAACACCCGGCGGTAGACGTAGGTGTCCTTGTCCTCGATGCCGCGGGTCAGGAAGCCGGGGTGGGCGGGGCCGCTGCCGACCGGGTCGGGGGTCGCTCCCCCGCCGGCCCAGGCGCCGCCCTGGCCCCGGGCGTCGACCAGCAGGTGGGCGTACCCGGCCGACGCCCACAGCAGGTCGTCGATCGGGGCGCCGCGCCCGCTGCCGTAGCCGTGGAACTGGACGACGGCGGGCAGCGGTCCGCCGCGGTGCCGGGGCATCCGGAGCCAGGCGCGGACCGGGTGGCCGCCGAAGCCGGGCAGGACGGCGTCGAAGACGTCGACCGTCTCCAGGCCGGTGGGAACCTCGGTGAGTTCCAGCGCGGGTTCCCGCTCGGCGCGGGTCTCGGCGAGGGTGCCCTTCCAGAAGGTGTCGAAGTCGGCGGGTTCCCGGTAGGCGCTGCGGTAGGCGAACAGCTCGGGGACGTCCTGTTCGGTCAGCACGGCACCGGCTCCCCCCGGGGACGGAGGGCGGCGTCCAGCTCGATCCGGTGCCCGGCCGGGAGCCGTAGTCCGGTCTCGTCGTCCCGGTGCCGGATCCGCACGGTCTCGGCCCCGTCGCCGGTGAGCCGGCGCACGGTGGCACCGGTCAGCGTGCCGTCGGCCCAGGCGAAGTCCACGGCGAGGCCGCCGCGGCAGCGCAGATCCCTGGCCGCGCCGTCGGCCCACTGCGCGGGCAGCGCGGGCAGCAGATGCAGGGTGCCGGTGTGGCTCTGCAGCACCATCTCGGCGATGCCGGCCATGAGTCCGTAGTTGCCGTCGATCTGGAACGGCGGGTGGGTGGAGAAGAGGTTGGGCAGCAGTCCGCCCCAGCGGGAGCCGTCCACGGGGGCGTCGACCGCGGCGTCTCCGTCGAGCGGGCGGACGGCTTCCAGGAGCAGCGAGCGCGCGGTCGCGGCGTCGCGCAGCCAGGCCCGCAGGGCGATCTTCCAGGACCACGACCAGCCCATCGCGCCGGGACCGCGGCGGTCCATCGACTTGCGTGCCGCGGCGGCCAGTTCGGGGGTCGTGTCGGGGTCGACCAGACCGAGCGGGTGGACGGCGATCAGGTGGGAGAGGTGTCGGTGGTGCGGGTCGGCCTCGGTGAGGTCCTCGGCCCACTCCTGGAGCCGGCCCTCGGCGGAGACCGGCAGCGGGCGCAGCCGGGGCAGCGCGGCGCGTATCTCGCCGGTCAGCGGGGTGTCCAGGCCCAGCAGCTCGGCTGCTCTGAGGGTCCGTTCGAAGGTGGCCCGGATCAGCGCCAGGTCCATGGTGGCGGACCGGGTCAGGGACCTCGGGGTGCCGTCGGTCAGGAAGAGGTTCTCCGGGGAGGTGGACGGCAGGGTGTCCAGGTGGCCGGTGCCGTCGTCGACGAGCCAGTCGAGGAGGAACTCGGCGCATCCGCTGAGCAGCGGCCAGGCCCGGTCGCGCAGGAAGCCGAGGTCGCGGGTGAAGTCGTAGTGGTCCCACAGGTGCTGGGACAGCCAGGCGCCGCCCATCATCCACAGCGCCCACGAGGGGTTGCCGTGGCCCATGCCGACCGGCAGGGCCCATCCCCACGGGTCGGTGTTGTGGTGGGCGACCCAGCCGCGCGCGCCGTACAACTGCCGTGCCACCTGCGTGCCTTGTACGGCCATCCGGTCGAGCAGGTCGAACAGCGGCTCGTGGCAGGCGCTGAGGCCCACCGCCTCCGCGCCCCAGTAGTTCATCTGGGTGTTGATGTTGATCGTGTAGTTCGACGACCAGGCGGGGCGCAGGTCGGCGTTCCAGATGCCCTGGAGGTTGGCCGGGGGGCCGGTGTGCGGGCGGGAGGCAGTGGCCAGGAGGTGCCGTCCGAGCTGGAACAGCACGGTGGCGGTGAGGAGTTCGTCGTCGCCGTCGAGGATGTCACGGGCGACGTCGTAGGTGCCGGAGCGGCGGGGTCCGATGCGCAGGCTGGTGGTACCGAGCAGGCCGCGCACATCGGCCTCGTGGTCCTTGAGGAGGTGGTCGGCGCCCTGTGCCGCGGCCCGCGCGGCGGTGTCGCCCGCCTCGGCCAGGTGGGCGGCACGGTCCACTGCCGTGGTCCCGCGCCAGTGGCGGTCGGCGGCGGTGGAACTGGCGAGGGTGAGCAGGACGTGGGAGGCGCCGGTGACGTGCAGGCCGCCCTCGTCGTCCAGCGTCGTCGTGCCGTCGGTGTGCAGGGTGAGGGCGAGGGCGCCGAAGGGGTCGTAGCCGTCGACGCGGCCGTCCGCGTAGTACAGCGGCTCGGCGACCTCGGGCTCGTGGGCGGGGGCGCCGTCCACCGGTATCTCGATGCCCAGGGTGATGCCGTCGAGTGCGACCGTGCGCAGCACCTCGCGCAGCGGGGTGGACAGTTCGACGGACAGGTCCACGGTGCCGCCGTCGGCGTCCAGTGTCGTGCACAGTGCGCCGGTGACGGCGTCGGCCCAGATCCGGCGCCGGACGGCGGTCCCGTCGAGGTCGAAGCCGTCCTCGGCCACCGCTGTGTCGAGGTCGAGCGTCCGGCCGTGGTAGGCAGCCCGCTCGCCGCCCGTCACGGTCAGGTACAGGTCGGCGTACGGGAGGTACTCCTGGGTGTAGGGCCCCTCGAAGGTCATGAGCAGGGACTCGGCCGTGTCCTGGTCTCCGGCGCGGAGCGCCGTGCGGACCTCTTCGAGCCGCTGCGGACCGGCCCCCTGGGCGCGGAGCGCGGCGAGGGCGGCGGCCGGTCCGCCGGGGGTGCCGGACCAGACCGTGGAGTCGTTGATCTGGATCCGGGACCGGCCGGCGCCGCCGAAGACCATCGCGCCGATCCTGCCGTTGCCGACGGGAGCGGCCTCGGTCCAGTCGGCCGCGGGCGCGGGCCAGCTCAGCACCAGGTCGCTGGAGTGCATGGCTGTGTCGTCCAATCGAGGGGTGCGGCGGGTCACTTGAGGCCGGAGAAGCCGATGGAGTTGACGATGCGCTTGCCGAAGGCGACGAAGAGCAGCAGCATCGGCAGCGCCGCGACCAGGGCGGCGGCCATCAGGCCCGCCCAGTCGGGGGCGGCCTGCGGCGAGGACTGCTTGAAGACGCCGAGGGCGAGGGTCAGCGGCTGCACGTCCTGGCTGTTGGTGATCAGCAGCGGCCAGAAGTAGTCGTTCCAGGCGTTGACGAACATCAGGAGCGACACGGTCGCGATGGGCGCGGACGACATCGGCAGGACGATCCGGAAGAAGATCCGCAGCGGTCCGGCGCCGTCGAGGATGGCGGCCTCCTCGACCTCGTTGCTCAGGCCGAGCATGAACTGCCGCAGGAAGAACAGGGTGAAGGCCTGGAAGAGCGCCCCGGGCAGGATGAGTCCGGCGAACGTGTTGGTGAGCCCCAGGTCTTTGACGAAGACGAAGTTGGGCAGCAGCGTGAAGACGCTGGGCACCATCAGCGCGGTGATGAGGATGTTGAAGACCAGGTTGCGGCCGCGCCAGTGCAGCCGGGAGAACGCGTAGGCGCCGACCGCGGAGAACAGGACGATCAGCACCGTCTGCACGGACGCGTAGATCAGCGAGTTCCGCAGATAGAGCAGGATGTCGATGGTGGCGCCGGAACCGCCCTGGGCCTGTGCGTCGGCGGTGGAGGCGATACCGAGGACGCGTTCGAAGGCGCCCCAGGTGAAGCCGACCGGCAGCGGCGAGGACGGATGGGTCGCCAGTTTGTAGTTGTTGGACAGCGCGGTGCGCAGGATCCAGTAGAACGGGAAGAGCGTGATCAGGACGATGATGCCGAGGTAGGTCCAGGCGACGATCCGGCCCGGCGAGAAGCGGCGGGGGTTCTTCCGGGGCCGGGGCTGTGCGGTGGCCGCCCGGCCGGGGGCGAGGGTGACTGCCATGACGGGCTCCTTCAGCTCAGGTCGGATTCGTTGGCGCGGGCGAGCCGCAGCTGGGTGAAGGTGACCGTGATGAGCAGGGCGAACAGGGCCAGCGAGAGGGTGGCGGCGTAGCCGAAGTCGAACTGCCGGAACGCCTTGCTGTAGATGTACATCTGGAGGACGTTCGAGGCGTTGGCCGGACCGCCCTGGGTGGTGACCTCCACGATGTCGAACACCTGGAAGGAGTTGATCACCGTGAGGACGACCACCATGACCAGGATGGGACGCAGCAGGGGCACGGTGAGCCGGCGGAACATCTGCACTTCACTGGCGCCGTCCACCCGGCCGGCCTCGTAGATGGTGGCCGGGATGGTCTGCAGTCCGGCGAAGATCAGCAGCGAGTAGTAGCCCATCCACTTCCAGATGCTGATCGCGGCGAGGGACGGAATGGCCCAGCCGCTGCTGCCGAAGAAGAGGATGGAGTGGCCCGTCAGGTGCTGGAGGACGAGGCTGATGACGCCGAGGGACGGGTCGAGCATCCACTGCCACACCAGGGCGGCGATGACGTTGGAGATGAGGAACGGCAGCAGGATGACGCCGCGCAGTGTCGACGACTTGGTCACCCGGTGCAGCACCACGGCCGTCACCAGCGAGGCCAGGGTGCCGAAGACGACGGCCAGGATGACGAAGTAGACGGTGACGAGCAGGGAGTGCCAGAAGACGTCGTCGCCGAACATCTCGTGGAAGTTGGCCAGTCCCACCCAGTTCGGCGGGGTGAGGACATGGAAGTCGGTGAAGCTCAGGTAGATGCCCCGGAGGGTCGGATAGGCGTAGAAGACCGCGAATCCGATGACGGAGGGGATGATCAGCAGGAGTGCGACCGGCAGGTCGCGGCGGCGGGCCGCCGCGGACCTGGTCGGCGTGTAGCGGCCCGCCCTGCGGGCCGGACGGGTCTTCTGGACGTGCGGGGTCGAGCCGGAGGCGGTGGCCGTGGTGGTCACCGCGGCTGACGGCGGTGCGGCCGGCCGCTCGGGCTTGCCCTGTGATGTGACCACCACGGCACTCTCCTCGGGTGTCAGGCAGATGGAACGTCGGTCGGGGACAGGGTCGGGATCGGACGGAGCGTCAGAGGACGATCCGGTCCACGTCGGCGGCGTAGTCCGAGGCGTTGCCGAAGGTGATCGTGTTGTCGCCGGCCTTCAGCTGGACGGGCACGGTGATCGAACTCGGCTGGCCCCAGTTGTTGTCGTTGCTGCCGGGCAGGAACTGCTGGAAGGAGGTGTCACCGGTGGTGATGATCATCGTGCGGCCGGTGTCGCCGTCGGTGTAGTCGAGCTTCATCAGGTACGTGCCGTCCCGGGGTGCGGTGACGTGGTTGATCGCCACGGTTCCGGTGCCGCCGAGGTTGCCGACCTTCTTGCCGCCCGAGCACGCCGAGCAGTCGCCCACGGAGGCGTTGCCGGTGAGGGTGTTCGCGGAGGCCTCGGCCTCGTAGGAGACCGGTCCGTCGGCCGCGGGCGTGGTGACGGGGACCGCCTTGCTCGCCGGGGACTTGCGGCCCTTGGCGTCATGGGCGACCACGGTGAAGGAGTAGCCGATGCCGGCCTTCAGACCGCTCACGGTGGCGGAGGTGCCGGTGACGGTGGCCGCCTTCTTGCCGTTCGCGTAGACGTCGTAACCGGTGGTCTTGGTACCGGAGTTGACCTTGCTCCAGGCGAGCGAGACGCTGCCGGCGGTCGACGCGGTGCCGTGCACGTTCAGCGGGACGCCGGGGTGGGTGCCGGTGGCGGCGGGCGTGATGCGCAGCAGGCGCGAGCCGTGCGGGGCCAGGTCGGCGGTGAACCTGCCGCTGACCGAGCCGAGGTTCTTGTGGCTCCACAGGTCGCGGACCTTGGCCTTGCCGCTGATGCCGAGGTCGCTGAAGTCGGCGGTCACGTCGGAGTAGCCCTTGCCCAGGTTGAACAGGGCGACGGTGTAACTGCCGTCGGCGTTGCGGGTGTACCAGGTCTGCTGCGGGGTCTTCTGGCTGACCGGCCTGGCGGGGGTGCCGGCCTGGTCGACCGCGATGACCTCGTCGTTGGTGAGCAGCTTCAGGCCGTACTTGTCGAGCTTGGTGAGGTCGTCACCGATGTACAGCGGCGCGGCCTCGATGGCCCACAGCGTCATGTAGCTCTGGCGCTCGGTGAGGTTGATGCCGTCCATGACGTCGGAGCCCACGTCGAGCGAGTCGAGGTTGTTCCAGTGGCCCGGCCCGGCGTCGTCGATCCACGGCACGACGTCGTTCCAGCGCGCCTTGACGGAGTTGTTCCACGTCACCAGCGTGTCGCAGTAGCACTCGACGTCCGTGTCGACGCGCCAGCCGTTGGAGTTGGCCTTCCAGACGTCGGCCTTGTTGTGGCTGAGCGACCAGGACAGCACGAACTGGATGGGACGGCCGGTGTTCTTCAGCGCGGTGTGCCACGCCTGGATGTCGGGGACGTTGTTGTGCGCGTCGTCGCCCTGGTTGGAACCGGGGCCCACTCCGTCGATCTTGAGGAAGTCCACGCCCCAGGAGGCCAGTTGGTCGGCCTCGGACTGGATGTACTTGGTGGTGCAGGGGCTGGAGAAGTTCAGCTGGTAGGAGACGTTGTCCCAGCCGCTGGTCTTGCGCAGGTCCGGGTAGACGATGTCCTTGGTGGTGCAGCCGGGGGCGTTGTAGATGGGCGTCTTGCCGTCGTTGTACGCCTGCTGGTAGAGGCCGACCGCCAGGTAGAGGCCGAACTTCAGTCCCTTGCTGTGGAGCTTGTTCGCGAGGTACTTCATGCCGTGCGGGAACTTCGTCAGGTTCGGCGTCGGCCGGGCGTAGGCGTCACCCTTGGGGTCGTTCCAGCCGGCGTCGACGTTCACGTAGTCGTAGCCGTGGGACTTCAGCTTCGAGGACAGGACGCCGGCCTGCTCGAGGACGTGCGACTCGGTGAGCCAGTCACCGTTGTAGCCGGGGAAGTTGGTGGATTCGACGCTCCAGGTGCTGTAGCCCATGTACGGCTTGGCGGCCACGACGGGCGAGGTCGTGGTGCCGGATGCCTGGGCCCCCGAGGCATCCGCGGTGGTCGCGGCCCGCGCCGAGGCGGGCACGACGAGTGCCGCCACGAGCGCGGAGAGGCAGGTGATGGTTCTCAGACGTGTGGGCAGAGCTGGACGAGCCATGGATGTACTCCGTCTGGGCGCGGCTGCAGGCGGGGTTGCCGCCTGAGGTGTGGAGGTGCGGGGAGCCTCTCGGTGTCGTCGTCCCGGGACATCACCGAGGGGTTCGCTGGGACCAACGGGCGCGTGGGTGGGGGCCACGCTCCTCACCGGCGCCGGACCGTCCCGTCCGCCCCGACGAGGAGTGCGGCGAATGTAGGCGCAGTTTCCTTCCAACGTCAACATAGTCGTTGGGGCAAAAACTCCGACCTTTAGGGAAGCTGCGCGGAGGTTTCGGCCAGACGCTGCCGAATGACCTGCGGTTTCGAGCCAAGAGAGCGGATGTTTGACGCTTGATTTACTTTCCTAAGGAAAGGTAACGTCCTCCTATGACCCTCGCCGACCAGCCACCCGCGGCAGCACTCGTCTTCCAGACCCTGCTCCAGCACGGTCCACTGAGCCGCGCCGAGCTCGGCCGGCGGACCGGGCTGACGCCCGGTGCCGTCACCAAGGCGGCCGCCTCCCTGATGGCCGACGGCTGGATCACCGAAGGTGGCCGGCCCGCCACGGAACGGACGAACGGCCGCCCGGCGACCCTGATCGAAGTACGGGCCGAGCGCGCGCTGTTCGCCGGCGTGAAGGTCACCGGGGAGGAACTCATCGGTGTCCTGGCCGACCTGACCGCGAGGCCGCTGGCCTCCCATCGGGTGGCGCTGGACTCGCGGGACGTGGGCACCGTGGTGCTGGCCATCGCCCGGCTGGTGGACCGGCTGCGGGTGGCGGCGGACCTGGAGGGGGAGGACGCCGTGCACGGCATCGGGGTCACCATCTCCGGTGACGTGGACAGCCGGCTGGGCACCGTCCAGTACTCACCCTTCCTCAACTGGCGCCGGGTGCCGCTCGCCCAGCTGGTCGAGGAGGCCACCGGCACCCCCACGGTCATCGAGAACGACGTGCGCGCCCTGACCGTGGCCGAGCAGTGGTTCGGCGCCGGCGTCGGCGTGTCGATCTTCGCCCTGGTCACGGTCGGCGCGGGCATCGGCGCCGGACTCTCCATCGGCGGCCGGGTGGTCTCCGGCGCGCACGGCGTGGCCGGTGAGATCGGGCATCTGCCGGTGAGCGGCGTCGAACGGGTCTGCACCTGCGGCAACACCGGTTGTGTCGAGGCGGTCGCCTCCACCCACGCGATCGCCGAGCAGGCCCGGCAGGCCACCGGGGACCCGAAGCTCACCATGGACGACGCGGTACACCTCGCCCACGCCGGAGACCCCACCGTCCGTGCGGTCTTCGCCCGCGCCGGACACGCCGTGGGCCTGGCCCTGGCCTGTGTCGCCAACCTCATCGGACCGGAACGGATCATCATCTCCGGCGAGGGCGTGGCCTCCTACGACCTGTTCGCCGACCACATCCGGCAGGCGTTCGTGGACCACGCGTTCGGCGCCGCGGTGGACTGCGACCTCCTGGTCCGCCCCCTGCCGTTCGAGGAATGGGCACGCGGCGGCGCCGCGGTCGCGGCACAGCGCGTGTTCGCGCCCACGAAATAGACCCGGTCCGGGTGCCCAGCCCCCCGGCAGGGCACCCGGATCCGGCGGCGTGTCGCTCTTGTCAGGGACGGGCCGTCGGCGTGTTGGCCTCGGTGACGTCGACCGCGGACCACGCCTGGTCGACCGTGCGGTACTCGACGCCGCTCGCGCCGTAGAGGTCCTTGGCCGCCTTCAGCGTCGCGATCCGCGCGTCGTGGAAGTCGGTCGAGGAGACCATGTACCGGGTCAGGGCACGGTAGAAGATCGCCGTGGCCTTGGCGCGGCCGATGCCGGTGACCGTGGACCCGTCGTAGGTCGGTGAGTCGTAGGTGGTCGCACCGATGGTCTTGCGGCCGCTGCCCTCGGCGAGCAGGTAGAAGGCGTGTGAGGAGACGCCGGAGCCGGCGTGCACCTCGGCGTTCGCCACCTCGGGCGACCAGTAGTCGACCGTGCCTTCGAGGCGGTCGAGCGAGGGGTGGTCGAGGCGGCGCAGGAACTTCTGGCGCAGGCCCAGCTTCTCGCCCAGCAGGTAGTTCGGCGGGTTCTTCTGGTTGTTCGCGAAGAACTCCACGCCGGAGCCGAAGATGTCGGCCAGCGACTCGTTCAGCGCGCCCGGTTCGCCGAACTGGTTGCCGTCGTTGTCGACGTACGTCGGTTCGAGCTTGGCCGTGGCGTCCACCACGCCGTGGGTCAGCTCGTGGCCGGTGACGTCGAGGACGACCAGCGGCTTCTTGATCTCGTCGCCGTCCCCGTCGCCGTACAGCATGCAGCCGCAGGCCGAGTCCCAGAAGGCGTTGCCGACCTTCTTGCCCCAGTGGACCATGGCGCGGGCGGGCTTGGAGTTGTTCGCTATGCCCTTGCGGCCGAAGGTCTTCTTGTAGAAGTCCAGGGTCTCGGTGATGCCGTACTGGGCGTCGGCGGCGGCGCTGCCCCGGCTGGTGGTGGTGCCGTTGCCCCAGCTGTCGGTGGTGCTGGTGAACTTGGTGCCCTGGCCGAAGCTCTCGGTCTCCTTGCCCTTGGCGTCCCGGGTCTCGGTGCCGTAGCGGGTGGGGTCCTTGAGCAGGAAGCTCTTGCGGGCGGTCTGCGTGGTGGTGAGCGGAACCTTGCCGACGAAGAGGGACTTGCCATAGCCGTGGGCGGTGGCCGGGTAGTGGGCCGCGGCGGAGACGGACACGCCGGCGAGGGCCTGGGCCTGCGCGCCGGCGCCGGCGGCCGGGTCGAGGGTCTCGCCGCGGCTGCGGAGGGTCTCCAGCAGCTTGGGCGAGAGGAACTCGTCGCTGTCCGGCGTGTTGCTGCGCACCTTCCCGGTGAGGGCGTCGACGACGACCGTGCTGGAGCCGTCGGAGCCGTCGACGGTCACCTGGTAGGCGAGGGCGGCGGCGCCGTCCCGGGCGTCCACCACGAGCCGGGCGGTGCCGGCGTCGCCGGCGGCGACCGCGGCGGCCTTCTCCTCGGCCTGCCGGGCGGTCAGCTTCGCCTCGGTGGCGGCGGGCCTGACGGTGTGATCGGCCGCGCGGGTGACGCCGGTGTAGGCCAACCGGCGGGAAAGATGGACCACGAGGTCGCCGCCGAGTACCGGCATCCCCCGGTGGGTGCGGACGAAGCGGACGTGGCGTGCCCCTTCGGGGTCGATCATCACGTCCTGCGGCCGGAGTTCGTCGCCCGCGCCGACACCGGTCGCCGTGGCATGGGCGAACGCCGCGGCCCGGGCGGCGGCCACCACCTGCGCGGCCGTCGTGGCGGAGGCCGCGACCGACTGTCGTTCCCCCGTGGCGGGACCGGCGAAGGCCGTACCGGCCAGGCCCGTGGCGGCCGTCGTCACGGCGACGGCGACCGCCACGCTGCGTATGTGCACGCTACGCACTGATCAGGGTTCCTTCGTTCGAAGGCGGCCGGGGTCACCAACCGCCTTGCGGCAGGGCGCCGTTGGGCGCCAAGGGGGCTGGTCGGGCCCCGGGCCGCAACCCTTCCGGACGAATCATGTCCATGTAAAGCGCAATTCGTTACGTTTCTTGCCTTTCGTGGCAATACATGGCGAATCCGCACCGCACGGTGATCAGGGAGTGACCAACTGTGCGTCGGCTGTGGAGATGTGACGGGATGCGAGAGGGTTCCCCGAACCGTGTGTGACTCATCTCGCATCGAAGGCAGCACAGAGAGGAGCAGGTCCGAATGGTCTCGGCAATGGTGTGCAGAAGCGCGGTGCTCGGGGCGGTGACGCTGTCACTGTTCGCGGTCCCGGCCCAGGCGGCGCCCCTGAAGACGGCGGACGGGCCGCAGGCGGCCGCCGCCCTCCCGGCGCCCGACACCGCGGGGCTGACCGCGGTCCTGCGCTCGGTCGTGGCGAAGGGTGCGCCCGGCGCGATGGCCCGCATCGACGACGGCACCCAGGTCTACCGGTCCGCGCAGGGCATGGCCGACCGTATGAGCCGGCGGGCCCTCACCACCACCGACCGCTTCCGGGTGGGCAGTGTCACCAAGACGTTCTCGGCGGTGGTCCTGCTGCAACTGGTGGACGAGCACCGGCTCGCCCTGGACGCGCCGGTCAACCGCTACCTGCCGGGGCTGCTGCCGGACGACCGCATCACCGTGCGGCACGTGCTGAGCCACCGCAGCGGTCTGTACGACTACACCAACGACATGTTCGCGAGCAGCGTGTCCGGCTTCGAGGCCGTCCGCGACAAGGTCTTCACCTACCGCCAGCTGGTGGACCTGTCCCTGCAGAAGCCGCGCACCAACGCGCCGGGCGCCGCCTACTCGTACTCGAACACCAACTTCGTGGTCGCCGGCATGCTGATCGAGAAGCTCACCGGGCACAGCGTGCGCACGGAGTACGAGAACCGCATCTTCAAGCCGCTCAAGCTCGACGACACCTTCTACGTGCACCCCGACACGAGGATCCCGGGGCAGCACGCCAACGGCTACCTCACCGCGGACCGGGCGGGCGACCGGCCCGTCGACGCCACCGACCAGACGGTCTCCTGGGCGCAGAGCGCGGGCGCCATCATCTCCAGCGCCCGCGACCTCGACACGTTCTACTCGGCGCTGGTGCGCGGCAAGCTGACGTCGGCCGCCCGCCTCGCGGACATGGAGCGCTTCACCCGCGTCAACTCGAACACCTCCTACGGGCTGGGGCTGCGCCGCCGCGACCTGTCCTGCGGGATCTCGGTGTACGGCCACACGGGCGCCGTCCAGGGCTACTACACGTACGCCTTCACCAGCAAGGACGGCAAGCGCAGCATCACCGCGCTCGCCAACGCCTCCAACAGCTCCGACGTGCTCAACACGCTGGCGGCCACGCTGGAGCCGGCGTTCTGCGGCAAGCAGAAGTCGGTGCGGAGCACGGCCGTCCCGCTGGAGCGGGAGGACGTGGCGCCGGCCGCGCCGCGGGAGCAGTAGCACCGCGACCCGCCGGGGGAACCTCGCGCCCGGGCCGGACGTTCAACCGGCGACTCCCCCACCGGGCGCGGCGTTCGGCCCCTGACCTCGTAGAGGCGGCGAGATGAGCGAGCTGGTCCCCGGGGGCAATCTGCCCCTTCCGGGCGGCGCGCTGACGCTGCGGGTGCCCGGTCCCTTCGACGTGTCGGCCCTGATCACCGGCGAGAGCGGCAGGGTCGGCGGTGACGCCGACTTCGTGTTCTACAACCAGCCGGACGCGCCCGGCGTCCGGCTGCGCGGTGACACGCTGACCGTCGAGACGGCCCTGCTGCGGGCCGGGGCCCAGCGCGTCACCCTCACGGTCACCGCCGCCGAACCCGGCACCCCGCTCGGCCGGCTGCCCGCCGCCACCCTGCACGTGACCGACCGCCTCGGCCGTACGGTGGCCCGCTTCGCACCGCCGCGCCCGGAGACGGAGACTCTGCTGCTGCTCTCCGAGATATACCGAAGGGGCACCGGCTGGAAGCTGCGCGCGATCGGCCAGGGATACGCGGACGGACTGGCGGGCCTCGCCCGGGACTTCGGTGTCGACGTGGTCGAGGACCGGCAGCCGGCCGCCGGTTTCCGCGCCGCCATCCCGACCCAGCGCACGGCGGCCTCGCCGCCCCGCCCCTCGACCGCCTCGCTCCCCGATCCGGACGGCCTGCTGGGCCAGGTCAACTCCGCCCGCGCCCGGGCCGGCCGCCCGCCGGTGGCCCCGGACGCCCGGCTCACCTCGGCCGCCCTCGCGCACGCCGGCGCCATGGCCGACGCCGGCCGGCTGGCCACCGAGAGCCATGACGGCGTCTCGGTCCACCAGCGGATCAGCGACACCGGATTCACCTACGTCACGGTCGGCGAACACCTCGTCTCCGGCCCCCGCACCCCGGCCGAGTTCGTCGACTACTGCCTGCGCTCCGAGGACGCCCGGCGCACCCTGCTCGACCCGGCCTTCACCCACGCCGGCCTGGCCCACGCCCGCAGCCCGCGGAACGGGGACACCTACTGGACCGCCCTGTGGGCCAGACCCCTGACCCAGGCCGAACTGACCCGCACCCGCGCCGAGGTCGTCGACCTCACCAACCGCGAGCGCACCCGGACCGGGCTGCGGCCGCTCGCGGTGGATCCGCAGCTGGCGGCGGCCGCGCAGGCGTACAGCACGGACATGGCGACCCGGGACTTCTACTCGCACACCTCCCCCGAGGGCACCCAGCCGTGGGACCGGGCCGCCGCCGCGGGCTCGCGGCGGCGCACCATCGGCGAGAACATCGCCTGCGGCCAGCGTTCCGCGGCCGAGGTGGTGGACGGCTGGATGAACAGCCCGGGCCACCGGGCCAACATCCTCAAAGCGGACTTCACCCACATAGGCATCGGCTTCGCGGGCGGCGGCCGGGCCGGCACCTACTGGACCCAGCTGTTCGGTGCCTGAACCGGTACCGTCCGTGATCTTGGCGGAACGGGTCCGTCCGGGACACCATGCCGGACATGAAGGGTGATCTCTTTTCAAGTCAGCACATGGTGGCACCGGCGCTGGAGCCGGGCCTGACGGTCGAGAACGCGAAGTGCCTCAGGTACGCGGTCAACGGCGAGATGTACGCCCGCCAGGGCGCGATGATCGCGCACCGCGGCGGTCTGAAGTTCGAGCGCAAGGGCCAGGGCGTGGGCGGGATGCTCAAGCGCGCGGTCACCGGCGAGGGGCTGCCGCTGATGTCCGTGCAGGGCCAGGGCGAGGCCTGGTTCGCGCACGAGGCGCAGAACTGCTTCATCGTCGAGATAGAGCCGGGCGACCAGTTCACGGTGAACGGCCGCAACGTCCTGTGTTTCGACGCCACACTGGCGTACGAGATCAGGACGGTGAAGGGGTCCGGCATCGCCGGCGGCGGTCTGTTCAACAGCGTGTTCTCCGGACACGGCAAACTCGGCCTGATCTGCGACGGCAACCCGCTGGTGATCCCGGTCTCGCCGCAGGCCCCGGTGTACGTCGACACGGACGCGGTGGTGGGCTGGACCGCGCACCTGCAGACCTCGCTGCACCGCTCGCAGTCCATCGGGTCGATGCTGCGCGGCGGTTCGGGGGAATCCGTGCAGCTGATGCTCCAGGGCGAGGGGTACGTCGTGGTCCGGCCGAGCGAGGCGACCCCGCAGAAGGTGCAGCAGCACTGAAGCCCGGCGCCCTGGTCCGAGTGGCCCGGCCGTCGTGGCCGGTCCGGGTTGACCAGGGCGGTCCGGCCGGGTGAGGGTGCGAACGGCGCGGATCGTCGCCCCCGCGCCGGAAGGGTGAACCGCCTTGAACGGCATCATCGGCATCTCCGACATCGAAGCCGCGGCCCGGCTGGTCGCCGTTCACGTCGTACGCACCCCCACCGTGGCCAGTCCCGGCCTGTCGGAGCTGCTCGGCGTCCCGGTCACCGCCAAGCTGGAACTCCTCCAGCGCACCGGCTCCTTCAAGGCGCGCGGTGCCACGGCGAAGCTGCTGTCGCTGAGCGAGGCCGAGCGGGCGGCGGGCGTGGTGGCGGTCAGCGGCGGCAACCACGGCATCGCCCTCGCGGTGATGGCCGCGGCCCTCGATGTGAAGGCGACGGTGGTGATGCCCCGTACCGCGCCCGCCCGCTCGATCGCGCTGGTCGAGGCGGCCGGGGCGGCGGTGCGGCTGACCGACGGCATGGACTCGGCGTTCGAGCTGGTGCCGCGGCTGCGGGACGAGGGGCTCACGCTGGTCCACCCCTTCGACGACCCGGTGGTGATCGCCGGACAGGGCACGGTGGGCCTGGAGCTCGCCGAGGACGCGGACGACGACCTCACCGACGTGCTCGTCAGCATCGGCGGCGGGGGCCTGATCGCGGGCGTGGCGGCGGCCCTGCGGGCCCGCCGCCCCGGGGTGCGGGTGTGGGGCGTGGAGACGGCGGGCGCGCAGGCCATGTCCGAGGCGCTCGCGGCGGGCGGTCCGCTGCCGGTCGCGGTGTCGTCGATCGTGACGACGCTCAGCGCGCCGTCCGTGTCCCGGCTGACCTACGACCATGCGGCGGCGCTGGTGGAGGAGGTGCTGGTGGTGCCGGACCGGGAGGCGGTGCGGGGCAGTCTGGAGTTCGCCGAGCACGCCAAGGTGTGGACCGAGCCGGCCGCCGGCTGCCTGCTGCCCGCGGCCCGACAGGTGCGGGAGCGGGTCGGCGACGGGGCGCGGATCGGCCTCGTGGTGTGCGGGGGCAATGTGACCCACCAGGAGATCGCGGCGTGGACCGAGCGTTTCGGACTGGGCTG
Organism: Streptomyces sp. NPDC054770; assembly: GCF_053611985.1. Classification (NCBI taxonomy): domain Bacteria; kingdom Bacillati; phylum Actinomycetota; class Actinomycetes; order Kitasatosporales; family Streptomycetaceae; genus Streptomyces; species Streptomyces sp. NPDC054770. The sequence goes on along the minus strand of NZ_JBSHBL010000035.1, from coordinate 47,603 downwards.
ACCAGCGGACCGCACCCGGGCTTTTACCGTCGGTTACCCGCAGGTCGAGGCCCGGCCATACATTGTTTTCCACAAGTACCCAGGTGATGCCGCCAGTTGAATAAAAGGCAAGAAGGGTCCCCGAGTTGCAGATTCTTTGAACAAACCCGGGAGCGTCCCGCGTACTTCTGGTTAATGACGAGGCAGGGGTTTCAGCGAGGGATGACGATGGTCAAGGCGCATGTCTCCACACAAGAGTTGGTGGCCGGAAAGTACCGGCTCCTCGAAGTCGCCGACCGCGAGCCGAACCGCATCAGCTGGTACGCGGAGGACGTACAGGCCGAGCGACCGCGCCTGGTGACCCAGATCGCGTTTCCCGAGCCGCCCACCGAGGACACCGTACGCCGGACCACCGCCCGCATTCTGCGCTCCTCCGAGGTGATGAGCGCGCTGCGGCCCGGCCGGGTCGCCATGGTGATCGACGCCTTCGAGGAGGCGGGCGCGCTGTGGACGGTCACGGAGCTGATCGACGGCACACCGCTCAGCGAACTGCTCGCCCAGCAGCCCACGTTCAACTACGTACGGGCCGCCCGCATCGGGCTGGAAGTACTCGACGTGCTGGAGGCCGCGCACGCCGACGGCTACACGCACGGCGAGCTCAGCCCCGGCCAGATCTTCGTCCGTGACCGGGGCCCGGTCGTCGTCACCGGGTTCGGCCTGGCCGGCGCGACGCTGGCGCCCCGGGTCACGGCGCCGTCGTACGCCTCGCCGGAGCAGGCCCGGGACGAGCGCATCGGGCCCTCGGCCGACCTGTGGGCGCTCGGCGCGATCCTCTACACGATGGTCGAGGGGCGGCCGCCGTTCCGGGACCGGGGCAAGGCCGACGCCACCCTGAAGGGCGTGGACCGACTGCCGTTGCGCACCCCGCTGCGGGCCGGGCCGCTGACCCAGGTGGTGCAGGGACTGCTGCGGAAGAACTCCCGGGAACGGCTGAGCCGGCCGGTGCTGCGCCAGGCGCTGACACGTGTCCTGGAGGAGGACCCCGATGCGGTGGCCGAGCCCGCCCCCGTCTCCCGGCTGCGCGGCGCCTATGTGGCCGCCCGGTCCTCCGGGTGGAGCAGAACCACCATGATCGGCGGGACCGCGCTGGCCGTGGTGACCGTGTCGGTCGCGGTGCTGGCCGCGACCCAGGGCCTGCCGGGCGCCGCCTCGGCGGGCTCGGCCCCCAGCGCATCCGCCACGGCCGGCGACCCGGCCAACCGCACGGACGGCAACGCCCCCAGCCCCTCCCCGTCGCGGACCTCGCCCTCCTCCCCCGCCCCGTCCCCCTCCGCTTCCGCCTCGGCGTCCGCGTCCCCTTCGGCGACGGCAACGGCGACGGCGGGTGCGCTGCCGGCCGGTTTCCACCGCTACACCGCCCCGGAGGGGTTCTCGGTGGCGCTCCCGAAGGGGTGGAAGCGCCTCGACACCGCGCGGGACGACACCGCCTACCGCATCACCTTCGGTCCGGGCGGCGACGACCTGCGCACCCTGGCCGTCACCTACAGCACCCAGGCGGGTCCGGACCCGGTCGCGATCTGGCGGGACGACGTGGAGCCGGGCCTGGAGAAGCTGGACGGCTACCAACGGGTCGGCGAGATCAAGGCGACCACGTACCAGGGGCACAAGGCCGCCGACATGGAGTGGCTCTCCGGGACCGGCGCCGACCGGGTGCACACCTTCGGCCGCGGGTTCCTGCTGGGCGGCGGCCGCAGCTTCTCGCTGCGCATCACGACACCCGCCGCCGCCTGGGACGACGCCGCCGACCGACTCGCCATGAAGACCTTCCTGCAGACGTTCCGCCCCACCACGAGCTGATCCGTCTCCGGTCCGGTACGGCTCGGCGTGCGGCGGACGCCGGCCACCGGGTCGATAGGCTGCCCGTCGGTACGTATGCAGTTCGGCAGCCTTCAGGAGTGTCCTCCGTGACCCTAGCGATCGACCCGTCCGAGACGTCCAGCGCGTCCCCGGCTCCCCTCTCCGACCTGGTGGCGCGGGACGCGCGCGAGTTCGGCGCCTATGTGCGGACCGGAGGCTGGACGTTCGGGCTGATGGTGGCCCGCAGCGTGCGGCCGGGAGGGCAGGGCGCGGACGAGACGCCGAAGGTCTCGGCGAAGGAGTTCGCCGAGCTGGCCGGCTGCTCCGCGGAGCGCGTCATGCGCTACTACAAGGCCTGGGACAAGGCCGCCGACGACGGCCTGGTCCCGCACTTCGAGGCCCTCGCGCCGGGGCAGGAGGTCGAACTCCCGGACTCCGACGTCTGGTTGGACTACTACGTCTCCCGCAACAGCGCCACCTCCGAGCGCGGCACCGCCATCGCCCAGGCCGCCGAGGCCGAGGGCATCCGGCCCACCAAGGCCCTCGAAGTCGCCGAGAACCCCACCGCGCTGCGCGCCGCGATCCTCGCCGACCCGTCCACCGCCCGCGCCGCCCGCTCGGCCCTCCTCGACCGCATCAAGGAGGACCCGGACCTCCAGACGGTGCTGGCCCGGGACGTGGTCCGCACCGCCGACCTGAAGAAGGCCGTCGCCACCGAGAGCCGCTCGGCCGACCGCATCGGCTACGTCCGGCAGATCGCCGAGTCCGGCCAGATCAAGACCCCGGCCGGGCAGACCGTCGACGCGCCGGCCGAGCTGCGCCAGGAGGCCGAGCGCCATCTGTCGCTCCTCGACGAACTGGACGAGGACGAGGACACCGGCGAGTGGGCGACCGAGGCCTTCGACACCATGAAGAACCTGGTCGTGGAGGCGGTGGAGGCCGACCCCGAACTGCGGGTCCAGGAGAAGCGCACCAAGTTCTACAACAGCCTGCAGAAGGCGACCAAGGCGTTCGAGGAGCTGACCTTCGACGACGCCCAGGACTTCTACGAGGACGACATGGTCCAGCGCCTGGAGGACCTCCAGCAGGCCATCGGCTCCTGCCTGACCGCACTGCGCGGCGCGCAGGGCACGCAGGACGCCTAGGGTCCGCGGTGCACGTTGGGGCTCGGCTTGCAGGGCTCGTAGGGCAATTTCGCTCAGGGTTGAGCGTTTTTCCCGTGACAGGGGTACTAGAGGGCACCAAGCCGATCGTTCTCGGAGGCCACTCGCGTGAACCCCATCGTGCACAGGACCCTGGTCGTACAGCTCAGGGCGGACGGGACGGAGCGCTGTCCCGTCCTCGCCCATCTGGCGTACGACGCCGATGACCCGTTCGCCGTCACCGCGGTGTTCACCCTGGACGGCCGGGTGCTCGCCCGGTGGCGGCTGGACCGCGAGATGCTGAACGACGGGCTGAGGGAGCCGGTCGGCGTCGGGGACGTACGGCTGCGTCCCGTACGGCAGGGGCGCTGGAGGGAAGTGCGCATGGATTTCCTCGGCGACCCCCTGCCGGGCGGCAGCCGCCACCACGCGGTGGTGTTCGCATGGGCGCCCGCACTGGCCTCCTTCCTGAGCGACACCTACCTGGCCGTGCCGCCGGGCCGGGAGGTGGTCCCCATGGACGACGTACTCGCGGAGATCCTCGCCACCGGCTGAGTAGCCGTACTCATGCAGGCGCCCGGGCGCCGCGGCCACGATGAGGCTCCCACGACAAGGAGTCCCCATGACCGCTGTGCACCCCGCCCCGCGCCCCGTTCCGCACCGGGTGCCCCGCCGTGTTCCGCCGGCCCTGCTCGCCGGGGTGGTGGTGGTCGGCATGGCCCTCTCGTGGTGGGGCGCGCGGGACCGTACGACCTGGTTCCTGGAGACGGTGTGGGTGCTGGTCGGGCTGCCGCTGGTGGTGCTGACCTGGCGGCGCTTCCCGCTGACGGGCCTGCTGGCCGGGCTCCTCGCGGCGCATGCGCTGGTGCTCGCCGTGGGCGGCCACTACACCTATGCCGAGGTCCCGGTGGGCGACTGGGTGCGCGACACCTTCCAGCTGTCACGCAATCCGTACGACCGCTTCGGCCACCTCATGCAGGGCTTCGTGCCGGCGGTCCTGGTCCGGGAGCTGCTCGTCCGTGCCTCCCCGCTGCGCGGCAGCCGCTGGCTGGCCCCGCTGACGGTGTGCGCCTGCCTCGCGTTCAGCGCCTTCTTCGAGCTGCTGGAGTGGCTGGCGGCCGAGATCGGCGGACACGGCGCGGACGCCTTCCTGGCCACCCAGGGCGATGTGTGGGACACCCAGTGGGACATGTTCTGCGCGCTGATCGGGGCGACGGTGTCCGTGCTGGTGCTGAGCAGGGTGCACGACCGGCAGCTGCGGACGCTGGAGGCGGCTCAGCGGGTGGAGTGACGGTGCCGGGACCACAGCGGCAGGCCGTACCAGCACACCAGGTACCAGACGACGACGGCCACGACCGCCCAGGTCACCGGGCTGCCGCCGGTGGCCACCCGGAGGATCAGCACCAGGGAGGCGGTCATGGTGGCCAGCAGCAGGAACAGGCCGATAGAGGTCAGCCGGGACGCCATCCGCACCGCCTGCGGCTTCACCTTGCGGCCGGAGACCAGCCGGTGCAGGGAGACCGGGCCGATCAGGGCTCCGGTGGCGGACGCGCCCAGGACGACGGTGACGACGTAGATCGTCTTGTCCGTGCCGGACAGCTCGGCGTACTTCTGCTGGAAGACAACGGTGAGCAGGAAGCCGAACAGGATCTGCACACCGGTCTGGGCGACGCGCACTTCCTGGATGAGATCGCTCCACATCCGGTCGGCGCGCTCTTCCTCCGTCTCGTCGCGCCCGGTCCGCCTCGCCTGGTCGGTCATGGAGTACGGGTAACCGACGGGCCGATCCTTCAAACGGCACGGGCGAACGGTACGGGCCGGGAGCAATGCGGCTGTGCTCCCGGCCCACACCACTGCTACCAGCGGCTTTCCACCTGGGTCTTGATCCGGCAGTCGTACAGGTCGCGGATCGCGGCGACCGTCTCCGCCGGCAGCTCCGGGAGCTTCGCGGCGGCCGCGTTGGCGCGGGCCTGCTCAGGGTTGCGGGCGCCCGGGATCACCGTGGTCACGCCGGGCTGGTCGATGATCCAGCGCAGGGCGAGCTGGGCCGGGGTGTACCCCTCGGGGGCGAGCGCGGCGAACTCGGCGGCGGCCTCGACGCCCGTCGCGTAGTCCACGCCGGAGAAGGTCTCGCCCTGGTCGAAGGCCTCGCCGTGCCGGTTGTAGGTGCGGTGGTCGTCGGCCGCGAAGACGGTGTCCTTGGTGTACTTGCCGGACAGCAGCCCGGAGGCGAGGGGTACGCGCGCGATGATGCCGACGCCTGCCTTCCGGGCGGCCGGGAGCACCTCGCCGAGCGGCTTCATGCGGAACGGGTTGAGGATGATCTGCACGCTGGCCACGCCCGGGCGGGCGATCGCGGTGAGCGCCTCCGCGCAGGTCTCGACGCTGACGCCGTAGGCCGCGATGCGCTCCTCCTCGACCAGGGTGTCGAGGGCGTCGTACACCGCGTCGGAGGAGTAGACCGGGGTGGGCGGGCAGTGCAGCTGGACCAGGTCCAGGCGGTCCACGCCGAGGTTGCGGCGCGACCGGTCGTTCCACGCGCGGAAGTTGTCCAGGACGTAGTTCTCCGGGATCTGGTCGACCCGGCGGCCCATCTTGGTGGCCACCAGCACGTGCAGGTCCGGCCTGCCGCTCAGGAAGGCGGCGATGGTCTGCTCGCTGCGCCCGTCGCCGTACACGTCGGCGGTGTCGAAGAAGGTCACCCCCGACTCCGCCGCCGTCTCCAGAACGGCGAGCGCCTCCTTGTCGTCCACCTCGCCCCAGTCGGCGCCGAGCTGCCATGTGCCGAGGCCGACGACCGATGCCCGCTGTCCCGACCTGCCGATTACGCGTTCGTCCATGGCGCCAGTCTGTCATCCGCCACCGACAACGCTGTCACGGGCCGGTTCGTCCCCACCCACCTGTGAATCCTTCACTCACACGGGTGATTTTGGTGGACGGAAATCGGGGGTGTGTCAAACGGGCCCCTAGCGTGTCGGCGTGACTGATCGTTCATCGGACAACTTCCCTGCCATGGGCGGCTGGAGCCGTCGGGGCTTCCTGAGGTCCGCCGCCGCCCTCGCCGCCGTACCGGTGCTGCTCGCCGCCGATCCGGCCGTGGCCGCCACCGAACTGCCGGGCTTCCCTGCGGAGGTCGCGCTGTATCGTTCCGCCTACCGCAACTGGGTCGGCGAGATCACCGCGGACGGACTGTGGGCGTGTGCCCCGGCCGACGCCGACCAGGTGCTCGCGACCGTCGACTGGGCCTGGCGCAACGGCTGGCGGGTACGCGCGCGTGGCTCCTCGCACGGCTGGTCGCCCTTGACGATCACCGAGGGGACGGGGGCCGGCGACCAGGTCCTGCTCGTCGACACCGCGAGCCATCTCACCGGGCTCTCCCTGGACTCCGGTTCGGCGGTCCGGGCCGGCACCGGGGTCACCCTGGAGGCACTGCTCACCTTCCTGGAAGGCCACGGCCTCGGGCTCACCGCGGCGCCCGCGCCGGGCGATCTGACGCTGGGCGGCGCGCTGGCGATCGACGCCCACGGCAGCGCCGTACCGGCCGACGGCGAGGAGCCGCTGCCCGGCCGCACCTACGGCTCGCTGAGCAACCTGGTGCTGTCGCTGACGGCGGTGGTCTGGGACGACAGCGCCGGGACGTACGCCCTGCGGACGTTCCGGCGCGACGAGGCGGACTGTGCGGCGCTGCTGACGCATCTGGGCCGTGCGCTGGTCACCGAGGTCGTGCTGCGGGTCGGGGCGAACAGCAGCCTGCGGTGCGTCAGCCGGACCGACATCCCGGCCGCCGAGTTGTTCGCCGCGCCCGGGACCCCCGGCCGGACCCTGGACGGCTTCCTGCGGCGGTCCGGGCGCCTCGAGGCGATCTGGTTCGCCTTCACCGAGTACCCGTGGCTGAAGGAGTGGAGCGTCGCCCCGGCCAAGCCGCTCACCTCACGGCACGTCACCGCGCCGTACAACTACCCCTTCTCGGACAACGTGCCGACCGTGGTCGCCGACCTGGTGGGGCGGATGGTGTCCGACGCGGCCTGGTATCTGGCGCCGGTGCTCGGGAACGCGCAACTGGACGTCGCGGCGCTCGGGTTGACGGCCACGCTGTCCTCGGACATCTGGGGGCCTTCGAAGAACACGCTGCTGTACGTCAGGCCGACCACGCTGCGGATCGGTGCGAACGGGTACGCGGTGCTGAGCCGGCGGGCCGATGTGCAGCGGGTGGTGCACGAGTTCACCTCCTTCTACCGGGAACGGCTCACCGCGTACGCGGCGTTGGGCCGGTTCCCGGTCAACGGGTCGGTGGAGATCCGGGTGACGGGATTGGACGAGGCGTCGGATGTCGGGGTGGGCGGTGCTCAGGTGCCGTTGCTGTCGGCTTTGCGGCCTCGGGAGGGGGCCGACACCGCTGTGTGGCTGGATGTGCTGACCCTGCCGGGAACGCCTCATGCCGACGCGTTTCTGCGGGAGTTGGAGCAGTTCCTGTTCGAGAGGTTCGAGGGGACTCGGGTCGAGTGGTCCAAGGGGTGGGGTTATACGGAGTCGGGTGTGTGGAGTGACGAGGTGGTGCTCGGTACGAGGATTCCTGCGTCGTTCGGGGGTGGAGTGTGGGACGCGGCGGTCGAGACGCTTGATCGGCTTGATCCGCACCGGGTTTTCAGTAACGGGTTCTTGGATGGGGTGCTTGTGCGCCGTTGATGGTGGGGGCTGGTCGCGCCCCCGCGGCGCAGCCGCAAATCGACAACAGCCCCGCGCCCCTGGAAGAAGGGGCGCTCGCACGACCGGCGCTCAAAAGCAACCGCTTCGCTAGAAATAGTGGCCCTCGTCCAAGTCCGCGATCAGACCCGGCTGTTCCGGCTTCCAGCCCAGAAGGGATCGGGTCCGCTCGCTCGATGTCGCGTTGTCGATCGTCGCCGGGGCGGCCAGCCAGCCGAAGTGGGATTGCGCCTCCTGGGCCGGGATGCTCTTCACCGGTACGTCGAGGCCCCTGCCGATGGCTGCCGCGATGTCCTTGAAGGGGATTCCTTCGTCGGCCGCGCCGTGCAGGCCGGTGCCCGCCGGGGCCGATTCCAGGGCCAGGCGGAACAGGCGGGCCGCGTCCAGGCGGTGGACGGCCGGCCAGCGGTTGGTGGCGTCGGCGACGTATGCGGAGACGCCCTTGTCTCGGGCGACGTCGATCAGCCGGGGCACGAAGCCCTGATCGCCGCGGCCGTGCACCGAGGGCGCCAGCCGGACCACCGCGCTGCGTACGCCGCGCTCGGCCAGGGCGAGCGCGGCGAGGTCGGAGTCGCTGCGGTAGGTGCCCGGTACCGGGGTGTTCTCCTCCGTCGCCACACCGTCGACCGAGGCGAGCATCAGGGTTCCCGAGGTGACCGCGAAGGGCCGGTCCGAGCCCTCCAGGGCCGCCCCGAGCGCCTCGATCACGCGCAGGTCGCTCTCCGCTGCGCGGGTGAGGTTCGGAAACTCGTCGTGGTTGAAGGCCAGATGGATCACGCCGTCGGTCCCGGATGCGGCACGGGCCACGTCCTCGGGGTCGTCGAGGCTGCCGCGGTGGACCTCGGCGCCCGCCGCACGCAGGGTCTCGGCCGACTTGTCCGAGCGGGCGAGGGCGACGACCTGGTGGCCGGCGCCGAGGAGTTCGGGGACGACGGCGGAGCCGATGAAGCCGCTGCCGCCGGTGACGAATACCCGCATGGTGGGTGCTCCTTCGAGGGAGAGGGAGAGGGTGGTGCTCCCATCGTTCGGGCGGCGGGCGGCGGGCGTCCAAGGCCTGTTTCGCACTGCGCAATGCCTCTCAGGCATCGGTGCAGGTCGTCGGCCCTATGCTGGAGGCATGGCTGATCCGGCTTCCGCCCCCGACCTCGATCTGCGGCTCGTCCGGTACTTCACCGTGGTCGCCGAGCAGCGGCACTTCGGGCGGGCCGCCGGCACCCTGCACATCACCCAGCCCGCGCTGAGCCGGCAGATCCAGCGGCTGGAGCGGGTGCTGGGGGCACGGCTCTTCGACCGCACCCCGCAGGGCACCCGGCTCACCGAGGCCGGCGAGGTGCTGCTGCCGCGGGCCCGGGCGCTGCTGCGGGCCGCGGGTGAGGCCGCGGCCGTCACCCGGGCCGCCGCCGAGCCCAGCCGGATCACCGTCGGGTACATCAACGGGATCTTCGTCACCCCGGCCGTGCGCGAGCTGCGCCGGCGCTTCCCGGACGCCGACGTGCGGACCCTGCACCTCGACTGGGGCGAGCCGCGCGAGGCCCTGCTGACGGGTCGCGTGGACGCGGTCGTGACCCGGCTGCCGCTGCGCACCGACGGGTTGCGGGTGACGGTCCTCTACGACGAACCGCGCGTCCTGGTGGTCCCGCTGGACCACCGGCTGGCCGGGAAGGAGTCGGTCACGCTGGACGACATCGCCGACGAGCCGCTGCCCAGGGGGCGGGATCCGCTGTGGAACGCGTTCTGGCGCGTCGATCCCCGGCCGGACGGCAGCCCGGCGCCCGACGGTCCGCTGATCGGCGCGGTGGAGGACAAGTTCGAACATGTCGCCGCCGGGCAGGCCGTGGCGATCGTGCCGCGGGTGCCCGGCGCGACCATCCGCCCCGACCTGACCGCGGTCCCGCTGCACGGCGTCGAGCCGAGCCAGGTGGTCCTGGCGACCCGCGCCGAGGACAACCAGCGGCTGCTGACCGCCTTCCGCGGGTCGGCCGAGGCACTGCTTACAGGGCCGGAGCCGGACTGAGCAGGCCGGGTGACGGCAGCGCCCCGAAGGGGCGCGGGGAACTGCGCGACCAGCCACGATGGCGCCGCGGCCGAACGACGACGCATCGAGGCACCTCCAGCTGAGCGCTCACGGCGTCAACTGGGCCTGGACGGCGGGGCCGTACCGGTCGGCGATGTCGGCGATGTCCTCGGCCGCGGAGTCGCGCAGCCGCGGGCCGCGGGCGATGCCGTACATCACGCCCAGGCCGATGAGCTGGGCGACGGCGAGTTCGGCGCGCAGGTCGGGGTCGGGTCCGGTGAGCCGGGCGGCGAGGGCGTCGACCACGTGGGCGCGGAAGTTGGCGCGCAGCACGTCTCCGTGGTCGCCGTGCAGGGGGGCGAAGACGATCCGCAGCAGCGGGTCGGCGCCGCGGTCGCGCTGGCTCTCCAGGACGTGCCGGACCATGTGCCGGCCGAGATCCTCCAGGGGGGCGTCCAGCAGGTCGGCCGCGTCGGTGTCGAAGGACATGACGCGGGCGAACAGGCTGTCCTTGTTGCCGAAGTACTTGAGGATCAACGGCGCGCTGACCCCGGCGCGTTCGGCGACGTCCTTGAGGGTGATGTCGGCGTGCGCGTGCCGGGCGAGGAGGTACCGGGCGGCCCTGAGGATGGCCGCCTTGGTGGCCTCGGCGTCCCGGCGGGCAGGGGCGGGGGCGGCCCCGGATGCGGGTGCGGGTGCGGCGGGGGTGCTGCCGGGTCGGGTGCTCACGGCACTCATGCTCCCTCCAGTGCGTCGTCCCTCGCACTCTCGGCACGGTTCCGGGCGCGGGGGGTGTCGGCGGGAGCCTTGTCGCCGGGTATGGAGAGTGCTGCGGCGGCGGCCGCGAGGGCGATGGCGCAGGCCATCGCGAAGGCCAGCAGGTAGCCGTGCAGGGTGGCGATCGGGACGCCGCCGACGAGGCTGGTGTGGTGGGTGAGGACGGCGGCCACGGCGGCGCTGGAGGTGGCCTGGCCGATGGTGCGCATGAGGACGTTGACGCCGTTGGCGGAGGCGGTCTGGCTCGCCGGGACGGCCCGCAGGATCAGCGTGGGCAGCGCGGAGTAGGCGAGGGTGGTGCCGGTGGCGACGACGGTGGCGCCCAGGATGATCATCCAGAGGTCGCGGCTGTCGGCGATGCGGACCACGTATCCGCAGGCGATGACCGCGGCGCCGAGGGCCAGGGTGATGCGCGGGCCTCGGGCGGCGGAGATCCGGGCGGAGAGCGGGGAGAACAGCAGCATGGTCACGCCGCCGGGGAGCAGGCACAGGCCGGTGGCCACGATGGACAGGCCGAGGCCGTATCCGGTGGCCTTCGGGGCCTGCACCAGCTGGGCGGTGACCAGCGAGTTGGCGTAGAAGGCGAACCCGGTCAGCAGGGCGGCGACATGGGAGAGGCCGACCCGCGGCCGGGTCACGAGGTGCAGGTCGACCAGGGGTTCACCGGTCCGCAGCTGCTGCCACCACCACAGGGCCAGCACGAGGACGGCGCCGCCGAACAGTCCGAGGACGCGCGGGCTGCCCCAGCCCCACTGGCCGCCCTGCGAGACGCCGAGCAGCAGACAGGTCAGCCCGACGGCCAGCCCGAGCGCGCCGAGGACGTCGAACCGGCCGGGCTGGCGCACCGGTGACTCCCGGACCGCCCACCAGACGGCCGCGACGCCCAGCGCGCCGAGGAGGCTGGTCAGCCAGAACATGGTGTGCCAGTCGTAGTACTGCACCACCAGCGCGGCCAGCGGCAGGCCCAGGGCGGCCCCGATGCCGACCGTGGAGCTCATCAGCGCCACCGCCGAACCCCGGCGCTCGGGCGGGAGTTCGTCGCGCAGGATGCTGATCGACAGCGGCACGACGGAGGCGGCGGCGCCCTGGAAGGCACGGGCGACGATGAGCACGGTGATGTCCGACGACAGGGCGCACATCACGGAGCCCACCGTCATCAGCGCGAGGGCCCCGGTGAGCACCCGGCGCTTGCCGTACATGTCGCCGGCCCGGCCGAGCACCGGCGTGAGAACGGCCCCGGCCAGCAGGGTCGCGGTGACCGTCCAGGAGACGGCGCCGGCCGAGGAGTGGGTCAGCCGGGGCAGGTCCGGCAGGAGCGGGACGACCACCGTCTGCATGACGGCCATCAGGATCCCGCCGAAGGCCAGCACCGGAATGGTCAGCCGCTCCCGCAACGGGGGCGGAGCGGCGGGCGATCCCGGGCTACCGGCTGTCGGGGCGGGCTGGTCCATCGGTACTCCTGCGGGCGGCGCGGAAAAGAGGTGAATACGAATTCACCCTATCGAGTGAATGGCCTTTCACCCAAACATTCCGCTGCCGCCCGGGGCTACGACCGGGCGTGCAGGGCGCGCGCCGCCCGGGGTCCGAGCCACCGCTTGAACCGGCGCAGTACCTCCAGCCGTCCGACCGCCCTGTCGAGGCCGTAGTAGAGCTGCGGCGGGACGTACGGCAGCAGGGGCGAGTGCCGCTGGCCGAGCAGGGCGAACATGCGGTGCGGGGGCAGGCCGATGTAGCGGGGCAGGTTCTCGTACCACTGGGCGCTGAGGCGGGCGGCGCTCTGGGCGGAGACCAGTTCGGCCTGGCGCCGCTGCTCATAGGCGGCGAGGGCCTGCGGCAGGGCAGCGTGCTCGCGCAGGGCGTCGGCCAGGCACATGGCGTCCTCCAGGGCGAGGGTGGTGCCGGCGCCGATGGAGTAGTGGGTGGTGTGGGCGGCGTCGCCGAGGAGGACCAGGTTGCCGTGGTGCCAGGTGCGGTTGGTGAGGGTGCGGAAGGCCGGCCAGGCCGCCGAGGAACCGCCGATCAGCGGGCGGCCGTCGAGGATGCCGGCGAACAGCTTCTCCAGCAGGGTCAGTTGGCCGGCCTCGTCCATGGCGTCGAGGCCGAGGCCGGTGAGGGTGTCCGGGGCGCACTCGATGACGCAGGTGCTGTGCTCGGCGTCGTACGGGTAGCCGTAGCACCAGACCCAGCCGTGCTCGGTCTCGGCGAAGGCGAAGGTGAAGGAGTCGAAGACCTGGGTGGTGCCGAGCCACACGTAGTGGTTGCGGCCCTCGGTGGCGTCGGCGCCGAAGTGGTCGGCGTGCCGGGCGCGCAGGGTGCTGTGGATGCCGTCCGCGGCGACGACCAGGTCGGCCTCGGGGAGGTTGTCGGGGCTGATCTCGTCCTCGAACTCCAGCCGCACGCCGAGGGCGCGGGCGCGTTCCGCGAGGATCTCCAGGAGGCGGTGGCGGCCGATGCCGTGGCCCACGTCGCCGGGCTGCCGGGCCACCTCGTCGCGGACGTGGGCGACGCCCTGGGTCCAGCGCACCGAGCTCGCCTCGATGGCCCGCGCCGACTCGGGGTCGCAGGTGTGGAGCCGGTCGAGGAGGGCGCGCCAGTAGGTGACGCCCCAGCCGTAGGTGGAGCCCTCGGGGTTGCGTTCATGGACGGTGATCTCGTGGGACGGGTTCTGCCGCTTGAGCAGGATCGCGAGATACAGGCCGGCGGGCCCGCCTCCGACACAGACGACCTTCACGCACACACCCCTGGATCTCACCGAACGTGGCCAATTGGAACCGGAGGGTAGCAGCGAGAGAATGCCCGACCGGGTTTTCGAATCGCGCCAGATTGACGCCGTGAGCCACACCACCCGAACGGCGGACGACCGCGAAAGATCACCGGAAAGCCGCCGGACCGCGCAAGGAATTGCCCGTTCCGGGTCCGGCGGAGCCATCGCCACAGCAAGATCATCTTTGTTCAATCTTGTATGACATGTAGTCAATTGTCCTGATCGTAGCCAACCCGATCCGGGCGATTTCTCCCGCTCCGAAACCGGCGGATAGGCATACGGGGTCATCACTCGCACCCGTCACAGGAGCATCCGTATGCCCGAACTCACCCGCCGTCGCGCACTCACCGCGGCGGCCGCCCTCGCCGCCGCGGCCGGCGTCCAGACCCTCGGCGCACCCGGCGCCTCGGCCGGCGGCCACCCCCACGAGGGATCACTCGAACCCTTCGACGAGGTCTACAAGGGCCGCCGGATACAGGGCCGGCCGGCCGCCATGGACGACATGGGCGGCATGCACGGCATGGGAGGTCATCACCACGGACACGGCGCCGGATACGCGATGTCCGTGGACGCGGTCGAGCTGCACGTGATGCGGAACGCGGACGGCAGCTGGATCAGTGTGGTCAGCCACTACGACCCGGTCGCCACCCCGCGCGCCGCCGCCCGCGCCGCGGTCGACGAGTTGCAGGGCGCCGTGCTGCTGCCGTTCCCCGCCAACTGACCGCCCCGGCCGTCCTGACCGCCCCGTACAAGGAGCAACTCCGCACATGACCGTACGCAAGAACCAGGCCAGTCTGAGCGCCGACGAGAGGCGGCGGTTCGTCGCCGCCGTCATCGAGCTGAAGCGCGGCGGGCGTTACGACGACTTCGTGCGCACGCACAACGCCTTCATCATGTCCGACACCGACGACTCGGAGCGCACCGGCCACCGTTCGCCGTCGTTCCTGCCCTGGCACCGCAGATTCCTGCTCGACTTCGAGCAGGCCCTCCAGTCGGTGGACTCCTCCGTCGCGCTCCCCTACTGGGACTGGAGCGCCGACCGGACCGTCCGTGCCGCGCTGTGGGCACCGGACTTCCTCGGCGGCACCGGGCGCAGTTCGGACGGGCGGGTGACGGACGGGCCGTTCGCCGCGGCCGGCGGGAACTGGCCGGTCAACGTCCGCGTGGACGGCCGTACTTATCTGCGCAGGTCGCTCGGGACGGGCGTGCGCGAGCTGCCGACCCGGGCCGAGGTCGACTCGGTGCTCGCCATGGCGACGTACGACATGGCGCCCTGGAACAGCGCCTCGGACGGCTTCCGGAACCATCTGGAGGGCTGGCGCGGGGTCAACCTGCACAACCGGGTCCATGTCTGGGTCGGCGGGCAGATGGCCACCGGGGTCTCCCCCAACGACCCGGTGTTCTGGCTGCACCACGCCTTCATCGACAAGCTCTGGGCCCGCTGGCAGCGCCGGCACCCGGAGGCGGCGTATGTGCCGGGCGGCGGCACGCCGGACGTGGTGGACCTGGACGAGACGATGAAGCCGTGGAACGACGTGCGGCCGGCGGACCTGCTCGACCACACGAGGTTCTACACGTTCGACACCCTGGAGGACTGATCGGGCCGCCGTGTCAGGTCTCGGCGTCAGGCCTCTGCCGTGCGGCACTCCGGGTGGCCCCAGCCCTGCGGGTTCTTGGCGATGGACTCGCCGGCCGCGTAGGAGCGGCCGCACAGGCAGCGGCCGGGGAACTTGGCCTTGATGGTACGGGCCGCGGAGCCCCCCGCCGCGCTCTTGCGGGGTGCTGCCTTGCGGCGCGGGGCCGCGGTGGAGGCGGCGGACGTCGGGGACGGCGGCGGTTCCGGGGAGCCGAGGGCGCTGCCCGCGGCCTCCTGGACCACGGCCGCCTGGCTGGCCGCGCGGTCGGCGAAGTCGTTCAGCGGGTCGCCGTCGACCTGGTGGGCGGGGACGTACCGGAAGTCGACCGTGCGGCCGTCGAGGAGCTCGTCGATGCGGACGACCAGGTCCTGGTTGGCGACCGGCTTGCCCGCGGAGGTCTTCCAGCCGTTGCGCTTCCAGCCGGGCAGCCAGGCGGTGACGGCCTTCATCGCGTACTGCGAGTCCATCCGCACCTCGAGCGGCACGTCCGGGTCGACGGCCGTCAGCAGCCGCTCCAGGGCGGTCAGTTCGGCCACGTTGTTGGTGGCCTTGCCGAGCGGCCCGGCCTCCCAGCGGGCCGGAGTCGCCGCGTCGTCGGACACCACCCAGGCCCAGCCCGCCGGTCCCGGGTTTCCCTTAGAAGCCCCGTCGCACGCGGCCACCACTCGTTCACGCATGCGCCCGATCATGCCACGGCCGGACGGGGTGCCCGGCCGCGGTCCGGGATCCGCCCAGGTCAGACGTCTGTGGTCGGGGGCATCTCGCCCTCGGTGGTCGTGACGTCGATCACCGAGAAGTTGGCGCCCTGCGGGTCGCTGAGCGCCGCGAACCGGCCGAAGGGGCTGGTCATCGGCCCGAAGCGGAGCACCGCGCCGAGCTTCGTCGCCTTGGCGACGGCCTCGTCGCAGTCGGCGACGGTGAAGTACACGTTGACGTACGAGGGCACCTCGGGCGGGAAGTCGTCGGTCATCCGCATCCGGCCGAGGACGGGCTGCTCACGGAGGTTGAACGTGCGGAAGTCGACGTTGTCGTCCTCGATCTGCCGGACCGTGTAGGGGAAGACGGCCGCGAAGAAGGGGTCGGCCTTCTCGGGTTCGCGGGTGAAGACCTCCGCCCAGCAGTAGGCGCCGGGCACGGCCGTGGCCTCGAAGCCCTCGTGGACGCCGCCCTGCCAGATCCCGAACACCGCGCCGCTGGGCTCACGGGCCAGGCACATCGTGCCGAAGTCGCCGACCTGCATCGGCTCCATCAGCACCTCGCCGCCGTTCTCCCGGATCCGCGCGGCGGCGGCCGCGGCGTCCGGCGAGGCGAAGTACAGGCACCACTGCGACTGCCCCTCCTGACCGGGCATGGGCGGTACGACGGCGGCGACGGCCTTGCCGTTCGCGTAGGCCTGGGTGTAGTTGCCGTACTCCGAGGACGACTCGCCGAAGGTCCAGCCGAGGACCTCGCCGTAGAAGCTCTTGGCCCCTTCCAGGTCGCCGAACATCGCGTCGGCCCAACAGGGGGTTCCTTCAGGTTGTACCGCCATCGCCGCGTGCCTTCCGATCGTGCGGGTTCTCCCGGTTCCTCACGCTAGCCACCGGGAGGTCCGCCCGCGCGCCGAACGCCGGACTCCGGCGGACACTGGGGAAGGGAGTCGGCGGCCTTCGGCGGACGGGGCGCGGTATGGCGGATGTGATGCGGGCGTGGTCGGTGGAGCGGCCCGGACCGGTCGAGGGGGATCCGCTGCGGCTGGTCGAGCGGCCGGTGCCGGTGCCCGGGGCCGACGAGTTGCTGGTCCGGGTGCGGGCCTGCGGGGTGTGCCGTACCGATCTGCATGTCACCGAGGGAGACCTGCCGGTGCACCGGCCCGGGGTGACCCCGGGGCACGAGGTGGTCGGCACGGTCGCGGGCATGGGCGCCGGGGTGGCGGACTTCGCGGTCGGCGACCGGGTCGGGGTGGCCTGGCTGCGGCGCACGGACGGGGAGTGCGCGTACTGCCTGCGGGGCGCCGAGAACCTGTGTCCGCACTCGGAGTACACCGGCTGGGACGCCGACGGCGGTTACGCCGAGTACACGACCGTGCCGGCCGCCTTCGCCTACCGGCTGCCCGGCGCCCTGGACGACGTCGCGCTCGCACCGCTGCTGTGCGCCGGGATCATCGGCTACCGCGCGCTGCGCCGGGCCTCGCTCCCGCCGGGCGGGCGGCTCGGCCTGTACGGCTTCGGAGGCAGCGCCCACCTGTGCGCGCAGCTGGCGCTCGCCCAGGGCGCGCGGGTGCATGTGCTCACCCGGGGTGCCGAGGCCCGGCGGCTGGCCGTGGAGCTGGGCGCGGCCTCCGCGCGGGACGCCTCCGCGGCGCCGCCCGAGCCGCTGGACAGCGCGATCCTGTTCGCGCCGGCAGGCGACCTGGTGCCGGTCGCGCTGCGCGCCCTGGACCGGGGCGGAGTGCTCGCGGTCGCGGGCATCCACCTCAGCGACGTACCGCCGTTGAACTACGAGCGCGAGCTGTTCTACGAGCGGGAGCTGCGCAGCGTCACCTCCAACACCCGTGCCGACGGGCGGGAGTTCCTCGCCCTGGCCGAGCGGCACGGCGTGCACGCGACCACCCATGCCTACCCGCTGTCGGAAGCCCCGCGGGCCCTGCGGGACCTCAAGGCCGGGCGCTTCGACGGAGCCGCGGTGCTGGTCAACGACCTTTCCTGAGCCCAACCCCGGCGCGGCCCGGGCACGAGAGCGGGCGACCGGCGCACGAACGGGAAACACCACCCTTTCCACCCCGAACTCCAGGTTTGCGCAACTAAGGCATGCAACCGCCCCTTTCGCGCCGTACCCGTAGATCACCAAGGCTGTTTGGCTTGTCCGTGCGCACCACCACCTCGCACACCACCGACCTTTCGGGTCACCGTTGTTCACCTCTCTGCTGGAGGGAAAGTGTCCACACCGGACAGCGTCATCGGTTCCGCCGTCGAGGAGCCCGAGCCGGATCCGACCGCCGACGGGCAGCTCACCAGCCTGAGCACCCGGGCGGCACGCCAGCTCGCCACGACCACCAAGTCCGAACCGCAGATGCAGGCCATCACGTCCCGGTGGCTGCTGAAGACACTGCCGTGGGTGGACGTCAGGGGCGGCACCTACCGGGTCAACCGGCGCCTCCAACTGCGCACCGGGCGGGGCCGGGTGAGCTTCGAGCACAACGGCGGGGACGACATCCGGGTCATCCCGCAGACCCTCACCGAACTGCCGATCCTGCGCGGCTACGACGACCTGGACGCGCTGACCGAGATCGCCGGCCGGTTCCAGTCCCGCGAGGTCCGCGCCGGACAGGTGCTGTTCGAGGCCGGGCAGCCGGTCACCGAGACCTACCTGGTGGTGCACGGCCGGTTCATCCGTTACGCGGCCGGCAAGTACGGCGAGGAGGAGGTCGTCGGGGTCGTCACCGACGGCGACCAGATGGGCGACGAGGCGGTCGGCCAGACCGACCCGCTCTGGCTCACCTCGGTCCGGGCGGAGACGGCGGGCGTGGTGATGGCGCTGCCCTGGGCGGTCGCCGAGGAGATCATGGACCGGGTGCCGTCGCTCGGCGCCCATCTCCAGGCCTATGTCGACCGGCAGCGGCTGCCGATGAACCGCAAGGGCGAGGCCGAGGTGCCGGTGCAGGCCGGCCACACCGGCGAGCCGACCCTGCCGGGCGGCTTCGTGGACTACGAACTCGCGCCGCGCGAGTACGAGTTGTCGCTCACCCAGACCGTGCTGCGGGTGCACTCCCGGGTCGCCGACCTCTACAACCACCCGATGGACCAGACCCAGCAGCAGCTGCGCCTCACGGTCGAGGAGATCCGCGAGCGCCAGGAGTGGGAGCTGGTCAACAACCGGGAGTTCGGGCTCCTGCACAACATCGACTACGGGCAGCGGATCAGCTCCTTCACCGGTCCGCCGACCCCGGACGACATGGACGAGCTGATCTCCATGCGCCGCAAGACCAAGGTGATCCTGGCGCACCCCAAGGCGATCGCGGCCTTCTTCCGGCAGTGCAACCGGCGCGGCCTGGTGCCCCCGTCCACCAATGTCGACGGACACGAGATCCCGGCCTGGCGCGGGGTCCCGATCTACCCGTGCAGCAAGATCCCGATCAGCGACGACCACACCAGCAGCATCATCGCGCTGCGCACCGGCGAGGCCGACCAGGGGGTCATCGGCCTCTACCAGACCGGGATCCCCGAGGAGTTCCAGCCCGGCCTGAACGTCCGCTTCATGGGCGTCAACGAGCAGGCCGTCATCAACTACCTGGTCACCGCCTACTACTCGCTCGCCGTCCTGGTCCCCGACGCGGCCGGGATCCTGGAGAACGTCCAGCTCGGCCGCACCGCCGACTGACGGCCTGGAGCACATCCATGAGCACAACCACCTCCTCCTACGCCCTGCCGGGACCGCCGAACATCGCGCAGCGGATGCGCCCGACGAAACGCACCGGGGCGGTCCCCGGACTGCACTTCCGGCCGGCCGTGCCCGCCGACCCGGAGAAGGCCGCCGAGCTCGACCGCCGTCTTGAGGCCTGGGCCCGCGAGCTGGACCTGTTCCCCGCGGCCTGGAAGGGGGACTTCTCCGGCTTCCAGTTCGGCCGGGCCGTCGCCCTCCAGCATCCGGGCGGCCTCGACCTGGACCGGCTCACCGCCGCCGGCAAGCTGCTGCTCGCCGAGAACATCGTGGACTCCTGCTACTGCGAGGAGGACGAGGGGCGGGGCGGATCCCGGCGGGGTCTCGGCGGCCCGCTGATCATCGCCCAGTCGGCGCTAGACCCCTACCACGGCATCCCGGAGCTGGAGGAGGAGTGGCGCGAGGGGATCCAGGCCGACGGCCCGCTGCGCTCGTACCAGCACGCCCTCGCGGACTACGCCGCCTTCGCCACGCCCAGCCAGACGGCCCGGTTCGTGCACGACATGGCCCGGCTGCACATGGGCTATCTCGGCGAGGCCGCGTGGATGGAGACCGGGTATGTGCCGCGGGTCTGGGAGTACCTGGTGATGCGGCAGTTCAACAACTTCCGGCCGTGTCTGTCGATCGTCGACGCGGTGGACGGCTACGAACTGCCCGAACAGCTCTACGCCCGCCCGGAGATCCAGCGGATCACCGCCCTGGCCTGCAACGCCACCACGATCGTCAACGACCTGTACTCCTTCACCAAGGAGCTGGCCAGCGACCCGGACCACCTGAACCTGCCCCAGGTGGTGGCCGCCAACGACCGGTGCGGGCTGAAGGCGGCCTATCTGAAGTCGGTCGGCATCCACAACCGGATCATGGACGCCTTCGAGGAGGAGTCGGCCGCCCTGGCCGCCGCCTCGCCGCTGATCGCGCGCTACGCCGAAGGGCTGGCCGCCTGGGTCGCCGGCAACCACGAGTGGCACGCCACCAACACCAACCGCTACCACCTGCCCGACTACTGGTAGCCACCGAGCCAATCCGAAACACCGTCAGAAACACTTCGAGGAGCAACTGTTGACGACCGCCCCTGTCGCTCGGAAGACCACCACGTCAGCCCCGGTGCCGACCCAGTCCAGGTACCAGAACAGCGTCGCGGAGTACTGGAACGCCGAGGAGAACCCGGTCAACCTCGAACTCGGAAAGATCGACGACCTCTACCACCACCACTACGGCATCGGAGAGGCCGACTGGTCGGTGCTCGACGAGCCCGACCCCGCGCTGCGCAAGGAGCGCGTCACCAGTGAGCTGCACCGCCTGGAGCACGCCCAGGCCGAACTGCTCGCCTCCCACCTCGGCGCCCTCACACCGGCCGACCGGGTCTTCGACGCGGGCTGCGGCCGCGGCGGCGGCAGCATCGTGGCGAACCTGCGCTACGGCTGCCACTCCGACGGGGTGACCATCTCCGCCAAGCAGGCCGACTTCGCCAACGAGATGGCCCGCAAGCGGGAGGTCGGCGACAAGGTCCGCTACCACCACCGGAACATGCTGGACACCGGCTTCGAGACGGGCGCGTACGCGGCGTCGTGGAACAACGAGTCCACGATGTACGTCGAGCTGGAGCTGCTGTTCGCCGAGCACGCCCGGCTGCTGCGCCGCGGCGGCCGCTATGTGACGATCACCGGCTGCTACAACAACACCTACGGGCAGGCCTCCCGCGAGGTGTCCCTGATCAACGCGCACTACATCTGCGACATCCACCCGAGGTCGGAGTACTTCCGGGCGATGGCCGCCAACCGGCTGGTGCCGGTGCATGTGGAGGACCTGACCGCGGCGACGATCCCGTACTGGGAACTGCGCAAGCAGGCCGACCACCTGGTGACGGGGATCGAGGACGCGTTCCTCACCGCCTACAAGAACGGCAGCTTCCAGTACCTGCTGATCGTGGCCGACCGGGTCTGAGCCGGCAGCGCGCGTGCGAGGGGCGGTGCCCGGGTCCGGGTGCACCGCCCCTCGTCGGCGTGCGGGTCACTCGCCCGCGTGGGCCTTCCGCAGCGCGGCGATGTCGAGCTTGCCCATCGCGTACATGGCCCGGGTGGTGCGGGCGGCCTTCTCGGGGTCGGCGTCGCCGATCATGTCGATCAGCCCGTCGGGGATGACCTGCCAGGACACGCCGTACCTGTCCTTGAGCCAGCCGCACGGCCCCGGCTCGCCGCCGTTCTCGGTGAGCTTGGCCCAGTAGTGGTCGACCTCCTCCTGGCCGTCGCAGTAGATCTGGAAGGAGATCGCCTCGGTGAACTTGAACTGCGGGCCGCCGTTGATGGCGACGAACTTCTGCCCGTTGGCCGTGAAGTCGACGGCCAGCACGGAACCCGCCTCCCCCGGTCCGGCCTCGTTGTACCGGCCGACCTTCCCGATGCTGGAGTTCTTGAAGATCGACACGTAGTAGTGGGCGGCCTCCTCGGCCTGGCCGTCGAACCAGAGACACGTGGTGAATCCGTCGGTGGTCATGGACACCTCCTGGGAGCGGGGAACGCGGTCATGTGTACCGACCGGTGCTCATCAAGAAACTCATCGCCAAGCGCGCCCCTTAGGGGCGCGGGGCTGTGCTGCATATGCGGCTCCGCCGCGTGGGCGCGACCAGCCCCCACCGAGCCGCAGACAACGGATGACGGGCAACCGCACCTAGCATCACCAACATGACCTCTTCGTCGCCGGACATCACCCCCTTCCGTATCTCCGTCCCCCAGAGCGACCTCGAAGACCTCCACACCCGCCTCGACCGCACCCGCTGGCCGGCCGAGCTGCCCGGCGCCGATTGGGCATACGGCGTGCCCACGCCGTACCTGCGGGAGCTGACCCGGTACTGGCGGCACGAGTACGACTGGCGCGCGGCCGAGGCGGAGCTCAACGCGTGGCCGCAGTTCACCACCACGGTCGACGGCACGAACGTGCACTTCGCCCACATCCGCTCCCCCGAGCCGGACGCCACCCCGCTGGTCGTCACCCATGGCTGGCCGGGCTCGATCGTGGAGTTCCTGGACGTGGTCGGGCCGCTCACGGATCCGGCGGCGTACGGCGGGGACCCGGCCGACGCCTTCCATGTGGTGCTGCCGAGCATCCCGGGGTTCGGTTTCTCCGGTCCGACGACGGAGCCCGGCTGGGAGGCGGGGCGGGTCGCGGACGCGTGGGCCGAGCTGATGCGCCGGCTGGGCTACGAGCGGTTCGGTGCGCAGGGCGGTGACTGGGGCGCGGCGATCTCCCGGGAGCTGGGCCGTGCCCATCCGGGCCAGGTGATCGGCGTGCACCTCAATCTGCTGCCGGGCGCCCAGCAGGCCACCGAGCCCACGGCCGCGGAGCTGGCGGCACTGGACGCCGAGGAGCAGGTCAACACCGTGGACTCCTGGCGCCGTTGGGCCGCCTGGTCCAAGGAGAGCACCGGGTACGCGATCCTGCAGAGCACCCGCCCGCACACGCCCGGATACGCGCTCACGGACTCGCCGGTGGGGCAGCTCGCGTGGATCGTCGAGAAGTTCCGGGAGTGGACGGACTCCGCGGAGCTGCCGGAGGAGGCGGTGGACCGGGACCGGCTGCTGACCAATGTGATGCTCTACTGGCTCACCGGCACGGCCGCCTCCTCGGCACGGATCTACTACGAGCGGGCGCACGCCACCGGCGCCCGCGCCGCCGCGCCCGCCGAGCCTTCGACGGCACCGACCGCCCTCGCCCTGTTCCCGGCCGAACCCCAGCGGCCGCTGCGGCACAAGGCGGACCGCACGGAGAACATCGTCCGCTGGACGGAATTCGACCGGGGCGGGCACTTCCCGGCGATGGAGGAGCCGGATCTGCTGGTCGGCGACGTGAGGGCGTTCTTCCGGCAGCTGCGGGAGAAGGACGGGGGCTGAGCCGTCGCCGGGCGGCCGGGGCCGGCGAAAAGCGCTGGCCCCGCGGGAGGGGCGGCGGCATTCTGCCCTGCATGGACGCACTGGAATTCAGGGTGAGAGAGCCGAAGCTGCGGGACATCTTCGACGAGGACGCCGAGCGGTACGAGCGGGCCCGGCCGCGCTACCCCGCCTCGCTGACCGAGGAGCTGGTCCGGGTCACGGGGGCCGGGCCGGGCAGCCGGGTCCTGGAGATCGCCCCGGGCACCGGCAAGCTCACCGTCGACCTGGCCCGGTCCGGCTGTTCGGTCACCGCCGTGGAGATCGGCCCGAACCTGGCCGCCGTGGCCCGTCGGCAACTGGCGGCGTTTTCCGAGGTGGACGTGGTGGTGGCGGCCTTCGAGCAGTGGGAGCTGCCGCCGGAGCCGTTCGACGCGGTGGTCTGCGCGACCGCCTTCCACTGGCTGGACCCGGCGGTCCGGCTGCCGAAGACGGCCCGGGCGCTGCGCCCCGGCGGCCTGCTCGGCATCGTCTCCACCCACCATGTGGCGGGCGGCACCGAGGACTTCTTCGCCGAGGTCCAGGAGTGCTACGAACGGTGGGATCCGGCCACCCCGCCGGGGCTGCGCCTGACCCGCGAGTCCGACCTGGCCACCGACACGACGGAGTTCACGGGCTCCCCGCACTTCACCGACGTCTCCGCGCGCGGCCACGGCCAGGAGATCACGTACACCACCGACCAGTACCTCGACGTGCTGCTCACCTACTCCAACCACCGCGCACTCCCGGAGGCCGCCCGCAACGGGCTGCTCGCGAGCATCCGTGAGCTGATCGACTCCGGGTACGGCGGTGTCGTCACCAAGCGGTACTGGCACGAGCTGATCACGGCGGTGCGCGTCGGAGCGTAGCCCTCGCACCCACGGACCGTCAGCGGCTGTTTCCCGCCACCTCCGGGAACGGGGTGCATGCGTCGCGTCACCCCGGGTACCCGAGCTTCGAGGCACGCATGAGTCGTCCGGTTCCGGGTACCCGGGCCAGGGCGAGACCTGGACAGGGCCGGGACGACACCGGCCGAAGAGGCACCGCCGAACCATGAGTGACCTGGGAGAGGGAAAAATGGACACCGCCGGGATCCGGTCGGAAGCAGCGAACACCGCTCACCCCGTCGAAGCGTGGACGCCGGAGGGGGCACTCCCAGGAATCGAGGACCCGAGGGCCGTCGCCCCGCGCGACGCACGTCAGCTGTCCCGCCAGTTCTTCCAGCGGCTCGGCGAGCTGGAGGAGGGCACGCCCGAGTACCAGTACGCCCGCAACACGCTCATCGAGATGAACATGTCGCTGGTCCGGTTCGCGGCCGGACGGTTCCGCAACCGGGGCGACGACATGGAGGACATCGTCCAGACCGGGATGATCGGCCTGATCAAGGCCATCGACCGGTTCGAGCTGTCGCGCGAGGTCGAGTTCACCTCCTTCGCGCTGCCGTACATCGTGGGCGAGATCAAGCGGTTCTTCCGTGACACCACCTGGGCGGTGCACGTACCGCGCCGGCTCCAGGAGCTGCGCGTGGAGCTGGCCAAGGCGCGCGAGGAGCTCTCCAGCCGCCTGGACCGGGACCCGACCGTCGCCGAGCTCGCCACGCTCATGAACCTGTCCGAGGACGAGGTGGTCGAGGGTCAGCTGGCCTCCAACGGCTACAACTCCTCCTCCCTGGACGCCGCGCTGACCGGGGACGGCCCGGAGGACGGCGAGGCGGTGCTGGCCGACTTCATCGGCGTCGAGGAGGACGGGCTGCGGCTCGTCGAGGACTTCCAGTCGCTGGCCCCGCTCATGGCCGAGCTGAGCGAACGGGACCGGGAGATCATCCATCTGCGGTTCGTGGAGGAGGCCACCCAGGCGGAGATCGGCGAGCGGCTCGGCTGCTCCCAGATGCATGTGTCCCGCCTGATCAAGCGGATCATCACACGACTGCGTCAGGGGATGCTGGGCGAACTCGGCTGCGCCTGACGGCGGGATCCCGGGCGCCGCTCCACACCGGCACGTGGGGCGGCGCCACCGGCACATGGGGCGGCGACGTCCGCGGTCACCCACCCGGCCGCGGTGACCGGTCACTCATCCGCCCGCGGTGACCGACCCGGCGAAGCGCACCAGCGCACGCACCCGCTTGCCGACCGGCACCCGTTCGGCGGTCACCTCCGCGGCCACGGCATGGACGATCTCCAGCCCGTGCCGGCCGACCCGCTCGGGGTCCTTGGGGAAGCGCCGGGGCAGCGCGGCGCTGCTGTCGTACACGGAGACCAGGACCGCGCTGTCCGTTCCCTCCAGTTCGAGGATGTACGGGCCGTTGCTGTGCCGGTCCGCGTTGGTGACCAGTTCACTCACCACGAGGAGCAGCTCGCCGTCGGCCCGGGGGTCGATCTCGGCACACCACTCGGTCCTGAGCTGTTCCAGGAAGCGGGCCGCGAAGTCCCGCGCCTCGGCGATGCAGCCGGGCTCGCCGGTGTAGTGCGCCGCTCGTCGCAGCGGTTCCACGGGTACGTCGAAGCCAGTCGGTATCACTGCCCCGCCCAGGTGTTCGGTCATGCGTGTCTCTCCAGGAGGCCGGCCCGGCCGGTCGCTGTTGCATCCATGCTCGTACCCCGAGTGTGGTCCGACAGTCCCAGGGAATGTTCGCCGAACGCGCACAAAACAGGTCGCGCTGGTCACAGTACCGGCGAGCTGGGGCCGCCCTCGGGTCGCGGAGGCGCGGAGGTCTCCACCGAACGGGTGACCGGACCGGGGGCCGCGGAACTGGGCGGTGCCTGCTGAGCCGAGGTCGCCGGGGCCGCCGGGGCCGGGGAGGACACCGCGGACTCGGGGCCTGGCGACGCCGGGGACGGCGGGGCCAGGTGCTGCGCGGAGGACGGGGGTTCGGAGGCCGGCCCCTGCGACTTCGGGGGCTGCGACGCCGGCGACTCGTTCTTCGGGGACTCGGTGCGGGGGGACTGGTTCTCGTTCTTCGGGGGCTCGGACTTCGGCGACCCGGTCCCGGGCGACTCGGTCCTGGGCGACTCGGTCCTGGGCGACTCGGTCTTCGGTGACTCGGTCTTCGGTGACTCCGACGTGGACGAGGGCGGTTCGGAGGACGGCGGCTTCGAGGACGCGGGCGGCTTCGAGCCCGGCGACTGCGAGGACGGGGAGTTCGAGGACGGCGGCTTCGACTGCGGGGACTTGGAGCCGTTCCCCGGGCCGGGTGACGTCGACGGCCCGGACGAGGCCGGCGGGCACGGCGTGGTGCCGGGCGACCCGGGCTTGCCGGACGCGGGCGGACAGCCGTGGTGGGCCGGCGGGTTCATGGGGTCGGGATTGGCCGGGGGCCGGGCCGGGCGGTCGTGGTGCCCGGTGTGGTCGCCCCGGTGGCGGCCGAACCAGTCGTGGTGCTTGTGGTCGTAGACGACGAAGACCTTGATGATCTGTGCGGCGGGTGCGACGACGACCACGTTCGAGGGCCGGTAGGCGGGCCAGGCGGTGCCGGTGGTCCTCGGGGTGGTCCGCTGCGCGACCGGCGGGGTCAGCGGGTTGCCGCAGGCGCACCGCACCCGGGGCACGCCGCGCCCGTCGACCAGGACGGCGGTGCCCGCCTGGAGGACGGACTGGTAGGTGGTCGTACGGCCGTCGCGGTAGCCGTGGGTGGTGACCCGGGTGTCCGCGCGCAGCTGTACGGGGGTGAGGGAGCGCAGATAGGCGGGGACGCCGGACGGCTGGACGCCGACCTGCGCGGCGAACGCCTTGTTGCGGGAGGGCGAGGCCTGGAAGTACCTGACCTGCTGCTCGACATCGCAGCTGGCGCTGTCCCGGGTGCCGCTGTAGAGGCCGGGCGCCCCGCCGTCGACCCCGCGCACCTCGCTCGCCGGTGCGGCCGACCCGGCCGATGCGGCCGGGGCCGCGGACGCCGGTACGGCGGAGCTCTTCGTGGCGGTGGACTCGGTGAACGGGTCCTGGCCGGAGCTGTTGGCGGCCTGGAGGAAGACCTCGCCGTGTTTGCCGGAGCTGTCGCCCGAACGGGTGAGGACCAGGCCCAGGGCCGCGGCCACCACCACGGCGGTGGTGAGCGTCGCGACCCGGGGCACCGACTTCCACCATGGCCGGCGCGGCTCGCCGCCCTGGCCGCCGCCGTCTCCGGGCGGCTGCGAGGGGGGTTGGGAGGGTGGTCCGGAGGGCCCGGACAGGGGGCCGGAGGGGGGTCCTGTGGGGCGGCCGGACGACGGCGGTTCGACGCTCACGCGCTCATCTCCCCGGTGCAGTAAACGGCATTCATGAAAAATGCCTCATTTGGGGCATGTCGAGCCCAATGTGCGCCGGTCCGGTACCGTCCGCAAGCCGACGCGGACGGACCACCCGGCGGGCGGGGTGACCGGGTGTTGCCTAGCGTGACAGCGTGCGTCCCCGAATCGCCCCCGCGTCGCCTGCCCCCGCATCACCTCCGAGCGGCCGGTGACCGCGCCGGCCGGCCGGTCCGTGGCCCGGCACGGCTGGCTGCCGGCTTTGGCCGTGGTGCTGGCCGCGTCGCTCGCCATGCTCGTGACGGCCGCGGTGGGGCTGTGGGCGGCGGGCGCGGCCGACCTGCCGAAAGGCGCCTTCCTGCCGGTGGTCCTCGCGACCGTGGTGACCGCGGTGGGCGGCGCCGTCGAGCTGTCGGGGGACGCGGGCGAACTGGCCCGGACGAACGCCGGTCTGACGGTCGTACCGCTGTCGGTGACGCTGGTCGGGTCGCTGGTCGCCGCCGGGGGTTTCCTGCGGCCGCTGCGGCACCGGGCGGTGGCGGGGGCCGGGGAGCTGGCCGGGTGGGCGGCCCGGATCGCGGTGCTGTGGCTGCTCGCGCTGATCGGGCTGGCCTTCGGTGCCCGGCACACCTTCGCGGTGGACGTGGGCAGCGGTGTGCTCAGTGACCTCACCGACGCGCTCGACGCGGCACCGAAGGCGGGCTTCACCACGGATGTACCGCTGACGGCCGGGTTCGGACTGCTGTGGCTGGCGGGGGTCCTGCTGCTGGCGCTCCTCGTGTCGCGCGGGGCGCCGCTGCCGGGGCGCCTTGTGCGCTTCCAGGCCTCGGTACGGCCGGCGGCGTACGCGATGGTCGTGCTGGTGCTGGCGTATGTCGGCCTGGCCCTGGTGATCGCCCTGGTCGCGATGGTCACCCGCGGGCACGCCAGGCAGACCCTCGCGGTGGTCCTGCTCGGCCTGCCCAACCTCGCCTGGCTGGCCCTCACGCTCGGGCTCGGCGCCACCTGGAAGGGCAGGGTCGACGGCCCGTTCGGGCTGCCGGTGCCGAAGGTGCTCGCCGAGGTGCTGCGCACGCCGGACGTCTCGACGCTGAACCTGCGCACCGTCACCGCCCACGACGGCCGCTGGTGGTGGCTGCTCTGGGTGGCGGCGGTGCTGGTGCTGGTGGCCGCGTTGCTGATGGCGGCCCGCTCCCCGGCCCGGATCCGAGCCTGGCAGCACGCCCTGCATCTGGCGGTCGCCCTCGCGCTGACGATGCTGACACTGTGTCTGACCGGCCGGATCTCCGCCCACTACGGCCTCTCCCTGCTCGGCATCGGCGACCTGGGCGGCAATCTGTCGGGCGAGCTGCTGCTGGAGCCCGTGCTGTGGTCGGCGGTGAGCCTGGGGGCGCTGTGGGGTCTGGTCGCCGGGTTCCTGGGCGCGCTGCTGGCCCGCCGGGTGCACCGGCGGGGCGAGGTGACGGCCTCGGCGACCTGAGGCATGCCGGAAGGCTCTGCCGGTCCCAGGGGCGTGACGGTCCTAGGGGCGCCGGAAGACCGGACCCGCCCAGGGCGGCGGTCGGGAAACCGGCCGCTCGTCTCGCCGGGTGGCCGTGCGCAGGGCGGTGACGAAGGCGAGGCAGGTGGGGTAGCGGTCGTCGGGGGTCTTGGCGAGGGCCTTCGCGAAGACCTGGTCGACGGCCCTGTCGAGGTCGGGACGGGAGGCGGTGACGGCGGGCGGCTCGTCGTTGCGGTGCGCCCACAGCACGGCCGTGTCGCCCTCGCGGACGAACGGCGGACTGCCCGTCAGGATCTCGTGGACGACGCAGGCGAGACCGTACTCGTCGCAGCGGCCGTCGACCGGGCGGCCGGCGATCTGCTCCGGAGCCGCGTAGTCGAGGGTGCCGACGAACTGGCCGACGGAGGTGAAGCCGGTCAGGGACAGCGACTTCTTGGTGAGGCCGAAGTCGGTGAGGTAGACGTGCTCGGGGTGGTCGCTGTCGGTGCCCCGGGCGACCAGGATGTTGCCGGGCTTGACGTCCCGGTGGACCAGGCCGTGGTCGTGGGCGGCGTCCAGCGCGGACGCCACCTGGGCGGCGATCCGTACCGCCGCCGAAAAGGCCAACGGGCCGTCGCGGTCGAGGAGGTGGCGCAGGTCGAGGCCGTCGACGTAGCGCATGGCGATGTAGAGGACGCCGTCGGTCTCGCCGGCCTCGAAGACCGGCACGATGTGCGGGTGGTCGATCGCGGCGGCCGCCCGGGACTCGTGGCTGAAGCGCTGCCGGAAGGTGTCGTCGCGGGCGAGTTCGGGGGCCAGCAGCTTCAAGGCGACCGTGCGGTCCAGGCGCGGGTCGTGGGCGCGGTAGACGACGGCCATGCCGCCGCGGCCGAGGCGGCCCTCGATCAGGTAGCCGGCGACCTCCTTGCCGACCGGTTCCGAGAGCAGTCCGGCGGCGCCGGACATCAGCGGTCACCGTCGGGGGTGACCACCCGGGTCGGGTCATGGCCGGGGCCGTCGCCGCCCGGTCCGGTGCGGTCGGTGACGTACGTGGACAGCCGCCGCCCGTCGCCGTACACCCAGCGCTCCTCCGCCGGGTCGTACAGCCACATGGACTCCCCGTCGACCACCACGCCGATGCGCAGCCCGTGCGTGCGGCCGCGGAACGACTCGCCGTCCAGGGCACCGACGGCCAGTTCCTCGACGGCGGCCCGGTAGCCGGTGAGCGCCTCGGCGGCGTGCGCGAGGAGCGGGCGCGGGTCGCCGGCTTCGGCGGGCGGGCCGCCGGTGACGGGCGGGTCCTGGGGTACGGCGACGAGGTAACGCCCGTCGACCCAGGCGGACCAGCCGTTGGCACAGCTGATGTGCGCCCAGTCGCCGCGCCGTGCCACGAGCTGCACCGGCAGCAGCGCGTCCAGGGGCACGGTGGGCCGGCCCGGGTCGGGGGCCTCCCAGGCGGGCATGCCGTCGCCGGGGACGACATGGGTGGGCCGGAATCCTGGCGTCGTCGTCATCGGTCGCCTACTTCCGCATCACGGCCGGTTCGTGCCGGCGCAGCAGCCGCGACAGCACGCAGCCGAAGGCGACCGACAGCACCACCAGCATGAGCATGTTCCGCAGCCAGACGCCTGCCGAGTGCCGGAAGAAGGGGTCGGCGGTGAGCGTGCCGGGCACGATCCGGTGCAGTTCGACGGTGCCGGCCATGGCGCCGAGCGCCCACCGCGAGGGCACCAGCCAGGCCACCTGTTCGAGGCCGGGCACGCCGTTCAGCTTCAGCAGGGTCCCGCAGAAGACGACCTGGACGACGGTGAGCAGCACAAGGAGCGGCATCGTGACTTCTTCCTTGCGGACCAGCGCGGAGATCAGCAGGCCGAGCATCATCGCGGTGAAGGAGAGCACGGCCACGGCGACGGTGATCTCCAGCAGGGGCGGCATCAGCACCCCGTCGCCGCCGGGCGCGTTGAGGGCGACGCCGGCCAGGCCGACCTGGGTGAGCACGATCGCCTGGAGCACGGTGATGGCGCCGAGGACGACGACCTTCGACATCACGTACGCCGATCTGGGCAGGCCGACGGCTCTCTCGCGCTGGTAGATGGTCCGTTCCTTGACGAGTTCGCGCACGGCGTTGGCCGCGCCGGTCAGCACCCCGCCCACGCACAGGGTGAGCAGGGCGTTGGTCGCGGTGTCGAAGGTGAGCTTGTTCCCGGCGACGGCCCGGGCCATGGCGCCCATCACGAACGGCAGCCCGATCATGATGGCGAGGAAGGTGCGGTCGGCGGCGAGCGCGGCCGTATAGCGGCGCACCAGCGTCGAGAACTGGGCGCCCCAGCTGCGCGGCCTGGGCGGCGGGGCCGCGGCCACCGGCGCGGAGCGCGGCACCATCGGCTGCGCGCTGGAGTTCACGATGTACTTCCGGTGGTACGACGAGGCGCGGTACTCCCCCGCCCAGTCCCGGCCGGTGTCCCGCTCGAACGCCTCGAAGGCCTCGGGCCACTCGTCGAACCCGAAGAAGCCGAGGGCGTCGCCGGGCGGCCCGAAGTAGGCGGTCCGGCCGCCCGGTGCGAGGACGAGGAGGCGGTCGCACACATCGAGGCTCAGCACGCTGTGGGTGACGACGATGACGGTACGGCCGTCGTCGGCGAGGCCGCGCAGCATGTTCATCACCGAGCGGTCCATCCCGGGGTCGAGTCCGGAGGTCGGCTCGTCCAGGAAGAGCAGGGACGGTTTCGTCAGCAGCTCCAGGGCGACGCTGACCCGCTTGCGCTGGCCGCCGGAGAGGCTGTGCACGGGCTGCTCGGCGCGCTGTTCCAGGCCCAGTTCGCGGATGACCTCGTCGACCCGCTGCCGGCGCTCGGCCTTGGCGGTGTCCTCGGGGAAGCGGAGTTCGGCGGCGTAGGTGAGGGCGCTGCGCACGGTCAGCTGGACGTGCAGGATGTCGTCCTGCGGGACCAGTCCGATGCGCTGGCGCAGCTCGGCGTAGTCGCGGTAGAGGTCGCGGCCGTCGTAGAGGACGGTGCCGTGCTCGGCGGGACGCTGGCCGGTGAGGGCGTTGAGCAGCGTGGACTTGCCGGCGCCGCTCGGCCCGACCACGGCGAGCAGGGACTTCTCGCCCACCGGGAAGGAGACGTGGTCCAGCAGGATCTTGCGGCCGTGGTCGACGGCGACGGTGAGTTCCTGGACGTCGAGGGAGACCTCGCCGGTGTCGACGTACTCCTGGAGCCGGCCGTCGACCAGGCAGAACGCGGAGTGGCCGATGCCGACGACGTCCCGGGGGCCGAGCGGGGCGCGGGTGACGGCGCGGCCGTTGAGGTAGGTGCCGTTGTGGCTGTCGAGGTCGACGATCTCGTAGCTGCCGTCGGGGTGGGCGCGCAGTTCGGCGTGGTGGCGGGAGACGATCAGGTCGTCGACGACGACCTCGTTGTCGCCGGCGCGGCCGATGCGGACCGTGCGGGCCTGGAGCCGGCGTACCGAGGAAGGCTGCCGGAAGGTGCCGGTCCGGCTGGGCATCGAGACGGCGGAGGGGCGGTCCGGGGCGGGCGGCGGGCGGCCGCTCAGGACGGCGGACGGGCCGTCGGCGGGGCTGCCGAAGCGGATCACGGTGCCCGGTCCGACCTCCCACTCCCGGATGCGGCGGCCGTCGGCGTAGGTGCCGTTGGTGCTCTGCTCGTCCTCCAGCGTCCAGTGGCCTTCGTCGGGCCGCAGCACCGCGTGGTGCCACGAGACCCGGGCATCGTCGATGAAGATGTCGCTCAACGGGTCGCGCCCCACGTGGTAGTCGCGGCCCGGGCTCATCACCGTGGATCCCGTGTCGGTCTCCAGGACGAGTTCGGGCGCCGTCGAGGCGACCGGCCGCTCCGCCATGGCCAGAATTCTACCGATCCGACCTCTTGTGTGCCTGGTCACGGCCGCGGCGGCGGCCGTCACAAGTCAGGCGACGGGGACGACGAGGGCCGGGACGGTGCGCTGCATCCGGAGGGCGTCGATGGACTCGGCGAGCAGTTCGTACTCGGTGGTGTCGTCCTGGAGGGCGATCCGCACCAGGCGCCCGCCGGCCAGTTCGTCGGCGACGAGTTCCTGCCGGACCACGTCGGCACACCAGGCGCGCAGCAGGCCGGGTACGTCGGAGACGGTGTCGGCGACCGGTACGAGCGATCCCCGCGGGAACCGGGGATTCTCGGGTAAGGGGTCCAGCCGCTCCGCGATCCAGGACGCCCGGTCCCGTAACCACCACAGCGCCAGTGCCAGGGTCGGCGCACGGTAGGTGCCGAGCGGAACGCCGATGCGTTGCCCGCCGCACATGCCGTATGCCGTGACATGGCACAGGAATTCGTCGTGCACGATCACTCCCCCGTAGCTCGCCGGGGTGCCGTCGCGGCCGGGTTCCGTGCGGCTCCTGTGCGGTGAAGTGCTCCTGACATTCGAGTATGTTCACTTTCGAAACACTGTCACCACACCTTTCCGGCCAGTCTCTTGGCATATTCCCCCTGCGAATTGGCCGAAATGCGCGAGCTGTACCGGACGGCGTTCATTACCTGAGGGGTAATCGACCCGTCGCACGGACCGGGGCATGGTGGTGCCAACGGATCGCAGCAAGCCGCGATCCACCCCCTGACCAGCAGAGACGACCTCGATGGAGGCTGATTCGCCATGTCCGTGAACACCGACCGTTACCAGACCGCCGCCGCCCGCTACTTCGAGGCCTGGAACGCCACCGGGCCGGAGGCGCTGGGCAAGGCGGTCGCCGCGGCCTGGGCCCCGGAGGGCTCCTACACCGACCCGCTCGCGGATGTCGCCGGCCACGCGCAGATCACGGCCGTGATCGCGGCGGCGCACGAGCAGTTCCCGGGTTTCGTGTTCCGTCCGCTCGGGGTCACCGACGGCCACCACGACACGGCCCGCTTCCGCTGGGAACTGGTGAGCGAGGCGGACGGTTCCGCTCCGGTGGCCGGTTTTGACGTGGTCACGCTCAGTGAGGACGGCCGGATCCTCCGGGTACTGGGCTTCCTGGACCGGGTTCCGGCCGGGGCGTAGCCGGCGTCCGTCCGCCAGGCGATCGGGAAGGGGGAGGGAACACGGTGCGTGCCCCCTCCCCCTCACCACCGAACCCGTCACCGGGTGACGATCACGGCGATCGCGCCGATCACCGGTTGATGATCGCGTCGATCCGCGCCAGCTCCGCCGCGTCGAAGTCGAGGTTGCGGATGGCGCCGACGCAGTCCTCGACCTGCTGCGGGCTGCTCGCGCCGATCAGCGCCGAGGTCACCCGGCCGCCGCGCAGCACCCAGGACAGGGCGAGCTGGGCCAGGGTCTGGCCGCGGCCCTTGGCGACCTCGTCGAGGTCGCGCAGCTGGGCGACCAGGTCCTCGGTGACCGCGTCCGAGTTCAGGAACGGGCTGTCGCTCGCGGCCCGCGACCCCTCGGGGATGCCGTCGAGGTAGCGGCCGGTGAGCAGGCCCTGCTCCAGCGGGGAGAAGACGATGGAACCGACCTGGAGCTCGTCGAGGGCGTCCAGGACGCCCTCGGTCTCCGGGCGGCGGTCCAGCATCGAGTAACGCGGCTGGTGGATGAGGAGCGGGGTGCCGAGCTCGCCGAGGATCCGGGCGGCCTCGCGGGTCTGCTCCGCCGAGTAGTTGGAGACGCCGACGTAGAGCGCCTTGCCCTGCTGGACCGCCGAGTGCAGGGCGCCCATCGTCTCCTCCAGGGGAGTCTCCGGGTCCGGGCGGTGCGAGTAGAAGATGTCGACGTAGTCCAGGCCCATCCGGGTCAGGGACTGGTCCAGCGAGGACAGCAGGTACTTGCGCGAACCCCACTCGCCGTACGGGCCGGGCCACATCAGGTAGCCGGCCTTGGTGGAGATGACCAGCTCGTCGCGGTAGCCCGCGAAGTCCTCCCTGAGGGCCTCGCCGAACGCGGACTCGGCGGCACCGGGCGGCGGGCCGTAGTTGTTCGCCAGGTCGAAGTGGGTGACGCCGAGGTCGAAGGCGCGGCGCAGGATGGCGCGCTGGGTCGTCACGGGCCGGTCTGGCCCGAAGTTGTGCCACAGGCCGAGCGACAGCGCGGGGAGCTTCAGGCCGCTGCGGCCGCTGCGGCGGTACGGCATGTCGGCGTAGCGGTCGGGGTGTGCGGTGTACAACGCGACTCCAGAGGGGTGGGCACAGGATCTACCGGTTCCACTCTTTCCCGAGCCGCGGGCAGTGGTCCAACAGGAGAATCCGATGGAATTGTGCGGCTAGGCTGCTCAATCATGGAACTGCGCCACCTCCAGCATTTCGTCGCCGTCGCCGAGGACCAGCACTTCACCCGGGCCGCGGAACGGCTGATGGTGTCCCAGTCCGGCCTGTCGGCGTCCATCCGGGCCCTGGAGCGGGAGCTGCGGGCGCCGCTGTTCGTGCGGACGACCCGCCGGGTGACGCTGACCGAGGCCGGCCGGGCGCTGCTGGGCGAGGCGGAGCGCATCCTGGCCCAGGTGCGCTCCGCGCACGAGGCGGTGGCGGCGGTGCAGGGCGTGCTGCGCGGGACGCTGGCCCTGGGCACCGAGCAGTGCATCGCGGGGGTGCATGTGGCGGGGCTGCTTGCCGCGTTCCGGCGCCGGCACCCGGACGTCGAGATCCGGCTGCGGCAGGCCGGTTCGGGCGCGCTGGCCGAGGAGGTGGCCGCGGGCCGGCTCGACCTGGCCTTCGCCTACCGCACCCAGGACGACACCGACCAGCTGCGTTCGGTGTCCCTGACCGGCGAGCCGATGACGGTGCTGTGCCATCCCAGCCACCGGCTGGCGACGGCCGGCGTGGCCGTGACCCCGGAGGACCTCGGCGGCGAGGTGTTCGTCGACTTCCACCCGGACTGGGGCCCGCGCCGCACGACCGACGCGGCCTTCGCCTCGGCGGGCGTACGGCGGACGGTCGCCCTGGAGGTCAACGATGTGCACAGCCTCCTGGACCTGGTCGACGAGAACCTGGGCGTCGCCGTCGTACCCCGCCACTTCCGCCACAAGCGCCCCGCGCTGACCGCGCTCGCGCTGAAGGGCACGGACGAGGCCGCGTACGAGACGGCCGCCCTGCTGCCGCCCGAGACGGCCACCAGCCCGGCGGCCCGGGCGCTGATCACCCTCCTCGAAACGGGAGGCCTCGCCGCACCCCCGGACGGGGCCTGGCCCTGACGCCACGTCCGCCCGGGCGGGGCGGCCGGATTCTCGGTGTGTAGCTTCACGCCATGCCCATCGCTCTCGGCGTCCTCGGCGCCCTTGCGGCTCTGCTGGCCGCGGTCAACGGACTTCAGGTCCTTCTCGGCCGGCAACTCGTCCGGCCTTCGGCGAGCAGGCGTTCCGCTCGGCAGCTCCGAGCCGAGTCGGCCGCTGCCGCCGTGGCCATGGTCGGTGCTTCCTTGGCGGTGTTCGGCGTTCCGATGGGTGGCCGATGGGCCGCGCTCGGCGCTCTCGTCATGCTGGTGGGCTGGACTGTGCTGGTGCTGGTTCGCAGGCGGTTCACCGCCCGGTCGTAGCCGCGTCGAACGGGGTGCGGAGGCGCCGTTCAGTTGCCGTCGCCGACCGGACGAGTCCCGGCGGGCGTCCCGGTGCGGAAGCCGGATTCCGTGGGCATGACGGCCTTCGATGCGCGATCGTGGTCGCATGCATGCAAGGGACATCCTCATCGACGGCTTCGGCCGCATCCAGGAAGAAGTCCACGCCGCCCTCGACGGCGCCGGCCCCGACCTGCTCAACAGGCGCCCCGCCCCCGGCGCCAACTCCATCACCTGGCTGGTCTGGCACCTCACCCGGGTCCAGGACGACCACATCGCCGACGCCTTCGACCTCGACCAGGTGTGGCTGGCCCAGGGCTGGGAGAAGCGTTTCGGCCTCGACCTGCCGCCCCGGGACCACGGGTACGGCCACACGCCCGCCGACGTCGCGAAGGTCACGGTGGACTCCGCCGACCTGCTGACCGGCTACTGCGACGCGGTGCACGAGCAGACCCTGGGGGTGCTGCGCGAGCTCCCCGCCGCCGACCTCGGACGGATCGTGGACACCCGCTGGGATCCGCCGGTCACACTGGGCGTGCGGCTGGTGAGCGTCCTGTCCGACGACCTCCAGCACGTCGGACAGGCGGCCTATCTGCGCGGCCTGCTTCAGAGCGCGGCGGCGTAACCGGGCAGGACGACGTCCTCGATGAGGGCCTTGCGCTCGTCGAACGGGATGAACGCGCTCTTCACGGCGTTCACCGTGACCGCGCGCAGGTCCTCGACGGTCCAGCCGGCCTCCTCGACCAGCAGGGACGCCTCCCGGGTCATCGTCGTACCGGAGACCAGCCGGTTGTCGGTGTTGAGGGTGACCCGGAAGCCCAGCTCCTTCAGCGCGGTGATCGGGTGCTCGGCGATCGAGGTGGCGCAGCCGGTCTGGAGGTTGGAGGTGGGGCACATCTCCAGGGCGATACGGCGGTCGCGCACCCAGCCCGCGAGGCGGCCCAGCTTGCCGTCGACGATGTCCTCGGTGATGCGGACACCGTGCCCGATGCGCTGGGCGCCGCAGGCCTGGATCGCCTGGTGGATGCTGGGCAGGCCGAAGGCCTCACCGGCGTGGATCGTGAACGGCACGCTCTCGCCGCGCAGCAGCTCGAAGGCGTCCAGGTGGTCGGCGGCCGGGAAGCCGTCCTCGGCACCGGCGATGTCGAAGCCGACCACACCCGCGTCCCGGTAGGCGACGGCCAGCTCGGCGGCCTCGCGGACCCGGTCGAACATGCGCATGCCGCAGAGCAGCGTGCCGACACGGACGGGCGTGCCGGCGGCGGCCGCCGTCGCCATCCCCGCCGCGAGACCCTCCTGCACGGCCTCCACGACCTCGTTGAGCGTCAGCCCGCTCTTCACGTTCAGCTCGGGCGCGTAGCGCACCTCGCCGTACACCACGCCGTCGGCGGCGAGGTCGAGGACGTACTCCTCGGCGACGCGCCGCAGCGCGTCCTTGGTCTGCAGCACCGCGAGGGTGTGCTCGAAGGTGGCTATGTAGCGGACCAGGTCGCCGGAGTTGGCGGCCTCGACGTACCAGGCGGCCAGCTCGTCGGGGTCGGTGGTGGGCAGGGTGTGACCGACCTCGGCCGCGAGCTCGACCAGGGTGGCGGGGCGCAGGCCGCCGTCGAGGTGGTCGTGCAGGACGGCCTTGGGAAGGCGACGGATCACATCTGCATCTACGCGCGTAGCGGTCATGGTGGAGCTTTCCTCGGCAGGTGGTTCGGGGTGATCGGTCAGGCGGCGGGCTGGAGCAGGTCCCAGCGGTTTCCGTAGAGGTCCTGGAAGACGGCGACACTGCCGTAGGGCTCGTGCCGCGGCTCTTCCAGGAAGGTCACGCCGGCGGCAGTCATCCGGGCGTGGTCGCGGGCGAAGTCGTCGGTGTGCAGGAAGAACCCGACGCGGCCGCCCGTCTGGTCGCCGACGCGGGCGCGCTGCTCCTCGTCCTTGGCCCGGGCCAGCAGCAGCCCGGTGCCCTGGCCCTGCGCGCCGGGTTCCACGACGACCCAGCGGGAGCCGTCGGGCCGCGGCGCATCCTCGACGAGCCGGAACCCGAGGGCCTCGGTGTAGAAGCGGATCGCCTCGTCGTAGTCGCCGACGACAAGGGTGACCAGGGCGACGCGTCGCATGGGGGCCTTTCGGTGGATCGGTTAGCGGGAGAGGTTATACGTAAAACTAAACGGACGCCAGTCGAAGCGCCCCGTAAGGGGCGCGGGGAACTGCGCGACCAGCCCCCACCGGCCCGCAGCCGACCATCGACGCGGCCCTTACCGCTCCGCCTCCCCCTGCGCGACCTCCACCCGATGATGAAAGTCGATCATCCCGCTCGCGGAAGCGACGCACGACAGCCCGGCGCAAGCCACCAGCAGCAGCACCGCGACCCACGCCCCGGCCCGCCGCCCCACCCGCGGAGCGGTCAGCAGCGCCTGCACCCGCTGCGACACCGGCCCGGACGCGGCACCCGACACGAACGCCGGCCGCTCCACGCCCCCGCCCTGCCCCGCGAGCGCCGCCCGGGCGATGGCGCGGGCCGTCAGCCGCCGGTCCCCCACCGCGTTCGCCGCGGCCTCGTCGGCGGCCCGCTCGACGGCCAGCCGAATGACGTCCCGGACCGGGCGCAGCGCCGGATGGCAGTGCGCCGCGAGCTCGGCCGCGGCGAGGAAGTAATGGTGGCCGCCCGCGTTGTGGGCCCGTTCGTGCGCGAACAGCGCCTCCCGCTCGCTTCCGTCGAGGCTGCGCAGCATCCCGGTGGTGACCACGATCCGGTGCGGCCTGCCGGGCAGCGCGTACGCGTCCGGGGACGGCGAGTCGACCACGCACAGATCACCGGCCGCGGGCCCTCGCCCGGCCTCCGTGCGGGCCGCGCGGAAGGCACGGACCTGGTGGAGTACCGACCGCGCGAGCGTCCAGGCGCACACGGCGAGGCCGCCCACCGACACGGCCGCCAGCGGCAGCACGTAACGGTCGGAGGCGGTGTGCAGCGGCCGGATCAGCTCGCCGAGCGCGGCGAAGAACGGCAGCTTGAGCAGCCCGGTGAGGACGAACGCGCCGAGCGCGGCGAGCGAGCATCCCGCGAGGACGACGGCCGAGCCGGTGACCGCCCGGAGCACGACGACGGGGGCCAGCCGGTCCAGGGCCCGCCGGGCCAGGGGCGGCAGGGCGAACGGCAGCAGCAGCGGCAGGATCAGGAGTGCGATCATCATCCACCGGGTTGCTCGTCGGCTTCGAGCAGGCCGCGCAGGACCCGCTCGTCGTCCGGGCTGAGCTGGGCGACGAAGCGGGCGAGCACGGTCTCCCGGTCGGCGTCCCGGTCGAGCTCGGTGTGCATTCGCTTCGCGGTCAGGCCCTGCGCGTCCTGGACGGGTACGTAGGCGTAGCCGCGGCCCTGGCGGTGCCGCTCGACCACGCCCTTGTCGTGCAGCCGGGTCAGGATCGTCGTCACCGTCGTACGGGCCAGGGCGGTGCCGAGGCTCCGCTGCACCTGTCCGGGGGTCTGGGGCGCACCGGCGGCCCAGAGAGCCGCCATGACGCTCGCCTCCAGTTCGCCGGCGGGCCGGCGTTCGTCCTTCCCGTCGGCCATGGAAGGTTCCTCACCCCTTCTTCGTCCTCGGTCCGTGGACCGTCTACGCCAGTGTAGTCAGCTCAGCCCGGCGGCGACCGTCGCCCGTGAGCCCATTATGGGGAGCCCGTCGCGGGAGGGGGCGTCGTCGCAGGCCGGGCCCCCGGCCGACGTGCCGGAGGCGGCGGCCGGGGCGCTGCGGGCGAAGACGGGCTGGGACCCGCGCGGACAGCCTGTCGTACGCCGTCTTCCGGATCCGGCCGTATGCGGTGCAGGCCTGGTGCGGGGTGCACGAACTGGGTGGCCGGCAGCTGATGCGGGACGGGGTGCGGGCGGGCCGAGCCGGGCCGTCAACCGGCCCTGGTGTGGAGGGCGTTCAGCCGGGTCAGTTCGTTCTCGGTGAGCCGGATGGCACCGGCCGCCACGTTCTCGGCCAGGTGGTCCGGGTTGCCGGTACCGGGGATGGCGAGGACGTGCGCGCCCTGGTGCAGGGTCCAGGCGAGGCGGATCTGCGCGGGGGTGGCGTCGTGGGCGCGGGCGACGGCGAGGACCTCGTCGTCGTGGGCCTCGGCGACACCGCCCGCCCCGGCCTCGCCCGCGACGGCGAAGAACGGTACGAAGGCGATGCCCCGTTCGCCGCAGACGCGGACCAGTTCGTCGGTGTCCGGGTCCCGGGTGTCGAGCCCCCAGCGGTTCTGCACGCACACCACGGGGGCGATGGCCAGCGCCTCGTCGAGATGGCGCGGTTCGACGGCCGAGACCCCGAGGTGCCGGATCAGGCCGGCCTCGCGGAGTTCGGCGAGGGCGCCGAAGTGCTCGGCGATCGAGTCCTGGCCCATCCGGCGGAGGTTCACGACGTCGAGGTGGTCGCGGCCGAGCTGGCGCAGGTTCTCCTCGACGTGCCCGCGCAGCTGGTCGGGGCGGGCCGAGGCGCCCCACTCGCCGGAGTAGTCGCGGAACGGGCCGACCTTGGTGACGACGACCAGGTCCTTCGGGTACGGGGACAGGGCGGTGTTGATGAGTTCGTTGGCCGAGCGCAGGGTGGAGAAGTAGAAGGCCGCCGTGTCGATGTGGTTCACACCGAGTTCGACGGCCTTGCGCAGGACGGCGGTCGAACGGGCGCGGTCGCTCGGGATGCCGTGGGGGAAGGCGATGCTGCCCGTCAGCCGCATCGCGCCGAAGCCGAGGCGGTGGACGGGCAGGTCGCCGAGTTTCCAGGTGCCGGACGCGTCCGCGGTGATCGTTTCGGAGGTCATCGACGGAGTCTGGCACACGGTCCTGACGAACAGGTCAGCAGTAGAGGTTGCTGCCGGCCGGGACACCGAGGATCTGGGTGAACTTCTGGTAGGCGCTGACCCGGCTCTGCACCTGCGCGGGGTTCTTGCCGTCGCACTCCAGGGATCCGTTGATGCTGCGGATGGTCTGGCCGAAGCCGGCCTGGTTGACCATGGCGTTGTGGCCGGTCATGGTGCCGGGGCCCTTCTGGGTGTTCCAGTACCACAGGCCGGTCTTCCAGGCGACGGCAGAGTTGTTCTGAACCTGCCAAGGATTGTTGAGGAGGTCGATGCCGAGCGCGTCGCCCGCGGCCTTGTAGTTGAAGTTCCAGCTGAGCTGGATGGGGCCGCGCCCGTAGTAGGCGGACTGGCCCGCGGGGCAGCCGTAGGACTGGCTCCAGTCGCAGTAGTGCGAGTAGTTGGCGGTGTTCTGCTCGACGATGTAGACCAGTCCGCCGGTCTCGTGGCTGACGTTGGCCAGGAAGGCGGCGGCCTCCTGCTTCTTGACGGTGTCGCTGCCGGTGTTGGCGAACGCCGGGTAGGCGCTGAGGGCGGCGGTGAGGCCGCTGTAGCTGTAGAAGGAATTCCGGCTCGGGAACATCTGGTTGAACTGCGCCTCGCTGACGACGAAGCCGGCGGCGGAGGCCGAGGGGGCCGCCTGGAACACCAGGACGGAGCCGCCTATGGCGAGCGAGGTCAGGAGCGCGGCGATACGGTGCCTCGACACGGGTCAACTCCTTCGCGGAGCACGGCCGCGCCCCTGGAAAAGGGGTGCGGCCGCGGTGGGGGGTGTGAGGCACACTCAACTGCCTTGGTCTGTACCAGTCAAGGGTGTAGACCAGTCAACCAGTCCTGGGCTCCTGAGCCGTGGCATCCGCAATCGCGGCCGGAAACAAGGGAGTCGGGAATCCACCGCGGCCGAAGGGAGCAGCCGGCGGCACGGCGTGGACGCATCGTCGCGGCCGCACACCGGGCAAGCCCGGGCAACCGCCCGGCAGAGCAGCGGTCGGACCCCGCCACCCCTTCGCGGCACCACGACCGCCGCCCGCACCGCACCGCGACACCGGTCGGGCCCGGCCGTGTCGGTGCGGTCCGGGCCCGGAGGGTGGCGGAGGGGGTCAGCCGAGGGGCTTGGCGAGGACGGCCTTGCGGTGGCTGAAGGTGTCGATGGAGTAGCGGCCGTGGTAGCTGCCCATGCCGCTCTCCCCCACCCCGCCGAACGGCAGGTCGGAGACGGTGAGATGGGCGACCGGGAGGCCGTGGCCGAGGGCGCCGGAGGAGGTCTCGGCGGCGAACCGGTCCCGGGTGCCGTCGGACTCGCTGAACACGTAGAGCGCGAGGGGCTTGTCGCGGTCGTTGACGAAGCCGATCGCGCTGTCCAGGTCCGGGACGGTCACGATGGGCAGGATCGGACCGAAGATCTCCTCCCGCATCACGGGAGACTCCGGGTCGACGTCGGTGAGCACCGTGGGCGCGATGTACCTGGCCGCGCGGTCGGTGTCGCCGCCGACGGCCACCCGGCCCGAGCCGAGCAGTCCGCTGAGCCGGTCGAAATGGCGCTCGTTGACGATCCGGCCGTACTCGCCGGACTCCTTGGGCTCGCTGCCGAACAGCTCCTGGACGGCCTTGGCCAGGGCGGGCTCCAGGGCCTTGGCCGTCTCCGGGTCGGTCAGGACGTAGTCGGGGGCCACACAGGTCTGACCGGCGTTGAGGAACTTGCCGCGCGCCAGCCGCTGCGCGACGACGGCGAGGTCGGTGTCGCGGTCGACGAACGCCGGGGACTTGCCGCCGAGTTCGAGGGCCACCGGGGTGAGGTGCTCGGCGGCGGCGCGCATCACGATCCGGCCGACCACGCCGTTGCCGGTGTAGAAGATCTGGTCGAAGCGCTCGGCGAGCAGGGCCGTGGTCTCCGGGATAC
Organism: Streptomyces sp. NPDC054770; assembly: GCF_053611985.1. NCBI lineage: Bacteria > Bacillati > Actinomycetota > Actinomycetes > Kitasatosporales > Streptomycetaceae > Streptomyces > Streptomyces sp. NPDC054770. Next base: position 4,463 of record NZ_JBSHBL010000035.1, on the reverse strand, counting down.
CGCCCTCGACGACGGCGACCGCCTCGGTGTCGAGGTAGGCCGGGAGCAGCCGGGCCAGTACGGCCGAGGTCGCGGGGGCCACCTCGCTGGGCTTGGCGACGACCGCGTTGCCGGCGGCGAGGGCACCGGCCACGGGGGCGAGCAGCAGCTGGGCCGGGTAGTTCCACGGGGCGATGACGAGGACGACGCCCAGCGGGTCGTACTGCGTCCAGGCGGTCGTGTCGCCACCCAGGTGCGCCGGGACGGGGGCGGGCTCCGGGCGCAGCCACTCGTCCAGGTGCTCCAGGGTGTGGTCGATCTCCCGGATGGTGAAGTCGATCTCGGAGCCGTAGGCCTCGCGGGTGCTCTTGCCCAGGTCCGCATGGAGGGCGGCGGCGATCTCCGCGCCGCCCTCCGTGAGCATGGCGCGCAGCCGGCGGAGCTGGCCGGTGCGCCACTCGATCGGCTTGGTGCGGCCGGTGCGGAAGGTGGCGCGCAGCCGGGCCACGACGTCGGCGGGCTGCTCGGGGGTGGGCTGGTTCACGGATGCCTCGCTGGTGGTGCGCACGGGCCCGGGAGGCCCGGCTACGGTCTCGAGGACGCGAAGGCCTCGACGGTCAGATGTACTTTGCAACCATTCATGGTCAGAAGTAAATTCCGGCATCCCGAAACTACTGCGCTTGACAAAGATCACACCTGGTCAGCCGGTGAGTTCGCCCCGCCTGCGTGCGAGGTGTGCCCGTTCGGGCACGCTGTGGGCGAGCGCGATGGCGGCGTCGTACTCGGCCACCGCCTCGGCGTCCCGGCCGAGCCGGCGCAGCAGGTCGGCGCGGACGGCGTGCAGCACGTGGTACCCGGGCAGGTCGATCGCATCCACCAGTTTCAGTGCCGCGGCCGGGCCCGCGACCTCGGCGACCGCGACCGCCCGGTTCAGCGCGACGACCGGGCTCGCGGCGACGGCCATGAGCTGGTCGTACAGCCGCAGGATCTGCCCCCAGTCGGTGGCCTCGGCGGTGGCCGCGTCGCTGTGCACGGCGTTGATCGCGGCCTGGATCTGGTAGGGCCCGGGCCGGTTGCGGCGCAGGCACCGCCGGACGAGGTCCTGCCCCTCGGCGGTCAGCTCCCCGTCCCACCGCCCGCGGTCCTGCTCGGGCAGCGGCACCAACTCGCCCTCCACCGGCTCCCGGGCGGGCCGCCGGGCCTCGACGAGCAGCATCAGCGCGAGCAGCCCGGCCACCTCGGGCTCGTCCGGCATCAGCTCGTACAGCAGTCGTCCCAGGCGTACGGCTTCGGCGCACAGCGCGGGATCGCCGCCGTAGCCCTCGTTGAAGACGAGGTAGACGACGGCCAGTACCCCGTTCAGCCGGTCGGGCAGGTCGGCGTCCTTCGGTACCCGGTACGGGATCCCCGCGTCGCGGATCTTCGCCTTCGCGCGCACCAGGCGCTGGGCGAGGGTGGGCTCGGGGACCAGGAAGGCGCGGGCGATCCGGGCCGTGCCGAGCCCGCCGAGCAGGCGCAGGGTCAGGGCGACCCGGGACTGGAGGGCGAGCGCGGGGTGGCAGCAGGTGAAGATCAGCCGGAGCCGTTCGTCGCGCACGGGGCCCTCCTCGGCCGGTGGGTCGGGCGCGTTAAGCCGGGCGGCCTCGGCGTGCCGGGCGTCCCGGGAGGACTCGCGGCGCAGCCGGTCGATCGCGCGGTTGCGGGCGGTGGTGATGATCCAGCCGGCCGGGCTCGGCGGCACCCCGGCGCGCGGCCAGCTGTCCAGCGCCGTGGTGAAGGCGTCCTGGACCGCTTCCTCGGCGAGGTCGATGTCGCCGAGGAAGCGGACGAGGACCGAGACCGCGCGCCCGTACTCGGCGCGGAAGACGGCCTCGACGTCGGCGGCTTCCGCCATCAGTGCTGGTCCACGAAGGGCCGTACCTCGATGGGGAGGGTGGTGGCGAGAGCGGCCTTGCGGCCCCACTCCAGGGCGGCGTCGAGGTCCTCGGCGCGGATGAGGCAGAGCCCGCCCAGGTACTCCTTGCCCTCGGCGTAGGGGCCGTCGGTGATCAGTACGTCGCCGCCCTCGGGCCGCAGCACGGTGGCCGTCTCCGGACCGTGCAGGCCGCCCGCGAAGACCCAGGCGCCGGCGGCGCGCAGCTCGTCGTTGAAGGCCTCGACGTCACGCGTGATCGCGGCGAGCGCGTCGGGCGAGGGCGGGGTGCCGTCGGCCGGCTGGACCACGCTGAGCAGGTAGTGCTTCATGTTGTTCTCCTCGGTCGTCGTGAGGTTTTCCGTGAGGATTTCCGTGGAGTGATCCGCGGGGTGCTCCGCGGGGTGCTCCGTGGGGTGCTCCGTGGGGTGTTCTCGCCTTCTACACGAACGGCAGGCCACCGGATCGACACCTCGCGCCAGGCAGCCGGAAGAATCTTCGCCATGACCATCGCCGCACATCCGCTCGTCGCCCGCGCCCGGGAACTCGCCGACGGCCTCCTCTCCCCCGCCGCCGAGCGCGTCGACCAGGAGGGCGTCCCCGTGAGCCACATCGAGGCGGTCAAGCGCTCGGGCCTGCTCGGGGTGAGCGCGCCGGTGGCGTACGGCGGCTCGGCGGCGCCCGCGGCCGTGGTGCGGGAGACGGCGGAGATCCTGGCCGGGGCGTGCTGCTCGACCTGGTTCGTGCAGACGCAGCACCAGACGCCGGTGCTGACCCTGGCGGGGACCGACCTGCCGGTGCGGGAACGCCTGCTGGGCCCGCTGGCGCGCGGTGAACTGCTGTCGGGGGTGGCGTACGCGCATCTGCGGTCGTATCCGCGGATCCCCGTGCGGGTACGGCGGCAGGCGGACGGCTGGCGCTTCGACGGCACCGTCCCCTGGTACACCGGCTGGGGCCTGAACGACGTGCTGCTGCTGGCCGGGGTGACCGAGGACGACGAGGCCCTGTTCGCCTTCGTCGAGGCACGGGAACAGCCGGGCCTGCGGCCGTCGGAGCCGATGCGCCTGGCGGCCCTCACCGCGTCCCGGACGGTCTCCCTGGACCTGGACGGGCTGCGGGTCCCGGAGGACGCGGTCGCGCTCCGGATGCCGTACGCGCGGTGGGCGGCGGCGGACCGTCCCAAGCCCCGCAACGCCAACCCGGCGGTCTTCGGGATCACGGCCGCGGCACTGGCGCTGGTGCCGGAGGAGTACGCCGCTCCCCTGCGGGCGCGTCTCGGCGAGGTCCGCCGACGGGCCTACGCGCTCGCCGACCACCCGGTGCCCGGTGAGTACGCGGAAGAGCGGCTGGCGCTGCGGGCGGAGGCGTTCGCGCTGCTGCGGACGGCCACGACGGCGGCCGTGGTGACGGGCGGCGGCCGGGCGATGTCCCTGGACCAGCGTGCCCAACGGCTGGCCAGGGAGGGCCTGTTCCTGCTGGTCCAGGGCCAGACGAGCGAGTCACGCACGGCCCATCTGGAGCGGCTCGCGGAGCGGCACCGGGCCGGCGGCTGACCGGACCGGCACGGAGATGCGTTGCGTATCGCACAGAGTGATGCGTCAAGTAGAACATGCCCCCTTGACCCGCCAACCGTCTTGGCTGGACGATGTTGCGTATAACCCACATCGTTGCGCAGTGCGCATCAGGAGGATGTCATGTCTCCTAGACCGCAGCCCGGCCGCGAGTTCGTCCTCACCCTGTCCTGTCCCGACCGGGCCGGTCTGGTCCACGCCGTCACCGGCTTCCTGGTCGGCCACGGCGGCAACATCCTGGAGAGCCAGCAGTTCGACGACCGGCTGGAGGACCGCTTCTTCATGCGGGTGCACTTCGACGTCCCGGACGGTGCCGTCTCACTGGACGAGCTGCGGACCGGTTTCGCCCCGGTCGCCGAAGAGCACCGGATCACCTGGCGGCTGAACGACGCGTCGACCCCGACCCGCACCCTGATCATGGTGTCGAAGTTCGGCCACTGCCTGAACGACCTGCTGTTCCGCAGATCCACGGGCGCGCTCAACATCGAGATCCCGGCGATCGTCTCCAACCACCGCGACTTCGAGCCGCTGGCCCGCACCTACGGCATCCCCTTCCACCACATCCCGGTGACGCCCGACACCAAGGCCGAGGCGGAGGCCCGGCTGCTGCGTCTCGTCGGCGAACTGGACGTCGACCTCGTGGTGCTCGCCCGGTACATGCAGATCCTCTCCGACGACCTGTGCAAACAGCTCGACGGCCGGGCCATCAACATCCACCACTCCTTCCTGCCGAGCTTCAAGGGGGCCCGGCCGTACGTCCAGGCGCACCGGCGCGGCGTCAAGCTCGTGGGCGCCACGGCGCACTATGTGACACCCGATCTGGACGAGGGCCCGATCATCGAGCAGGACGTCGTACGGGTGAGCCACTCGCACGCCCCCGACGAACTGGTCGCGCTGGGCCGTGACGTGGAGGCCCAGGTCCTGGCCCGCGCCGTGCGGTGGCACAGCGAGAGCCGGGTACTGGTCAACGGCCGCTGCACGGTCGTCTTCCGCTGACAGCC
>NZ_JBSHBL010000034.1:0-116970 GCF_053611985.1 Streptomyces sp. NPDC054770 | reverse complement strand
GGCCCGAGCCTCTCAGGCTCGGGCCACACCCGTTTCGGGTTCAAGGGCATACGGCGTTGGCCTTTGACCGGTCAACCACCCTTGCACAGGGCCGAGTTGCGTGGGACGAGTCAGGGGAGGACGGTGGAATTGGGCTTTATTTTACGGGGATTTGTCCCCATTCGGGGATGGGGATCACCCCCCTCTTACGGATCGGAGGACAGCCATGCCCGCAACCACTCCCAAGGACTACTCGGTCCCGCACGTCTCGAAGCTTCCGGCGAACGAGGGCGACACCGTGAACCTCTTCGTCCGGGAGTACGACGGCACCCAGGGCAACCAGCCGCACGAGGTGGTGCTGATGCTGCACGGCCGGAGCGTGCCGGTTCTCGCCGGGTACGACCTCACGGTTCCCGGGTCCGCCATCGACTACAACTGGGCACAGGACCTGGCCAAGCACCACTACGACGTCTTCCTGATGGACCTGCAGGGCAACGGGCGCTCGCCCCGCCCGAAGATGGACGAGCCCCGCAACGCCAACCCCGCACAGCGCAGCGTTCTGTCGCCCAATCCGCTGCCGACCCCGTACACCGGCCTGCCCCTGTACCCGCACCAGCTGGGCAACACGGAGAGCGAATGCGCGGAGCTGGCCACCGTGGTCGACTTCATCAGGTCACTGCCCGGCAGGGACAAGCCCTTGGACTTCATCGGCTGGTCCGCCGCGGCACCGTCCATGGGTCCGTACACCCTCCAGCACCCCGAGGACGTCAAGAGCCTGTTCCTGCTCGCCCCCATCTTCCCGCCCGAGGGACGGTGGTCGCACGACCTCGCGAACCCCTTCGCCCTTCCGGCGGAGACCCAGCTGCCGGTCTCCGACCCGCCCACCCTGTACGGCTTCCCCCTGTTCGTCAGCGACAAGAAGGGCTTCGTGGACGCGTGGAACCGCGAGCAGGGCACCCCGCCGCAACGCGAGCCCGGCATGGAGGACACGGCGTGGGCCGCCATGATGGCGAACGACCCCGTCGGCAGCACATGGGGCCAGAAGCTGCCATCCGGCGCGCACGAGGGCATCCACCGGTTCCGGAACTCCTACTTCTGGGGCTGGACCAACGAGACGGTGCCCTACCAGGACGCGCTGGGCAACTACATCCTCGGTGACCGGGTTCCCGTCGCCATCGTCTACGGAGATCTCGACAAGACGGCCAACACCGCGCCGAACGTGCCCCTTCCCCCGCCTCTGCACTTCTCCGTGCCGGCCCTCTACAAGGCCATCGGCGGGCCCGAAAAGCTGATGTTCGAGCTGGAGGGTGCGGGACACTCCGTGGTCTGGGAGCGGCCCGCCGAGATCGTGCACGACATCGCGTTCCAGTGGCTCCACAACAAGCACAAGGTGTGGGGCCTCACGAGTGGCAGCTACTACCGTGACTCGACGGGCGTCCTGACGCCGATCTAGGCCGCCCTCAGCAGAGAAAGTCCCGCGCGATCTGCTCGGCGACCCGCTCCAGGATCGGTCCGGCGTCCGCGATGCACCGCACCACGTCCGGTTCCACCGCGGTCAGCGGGTAGGCACGGCGGATGCCCGCCCGGCCGAGGGCCTGCGGCTGCAGGGCGAGGCGGCCGCACACGGCCACGACCTCCTTGTCGGCGGCGCGCGCCGCGGCCGCCACGCCGGCCGGCGCCTTGCCGTGCAGGGTCTGCTCGTCCAGCGACCCCTCGCCCGTGATCACCAGCGTCGCCCGCTCCAGCGCGGGCGCGAAGCCCAGGACGTCGAGCATGACCTCGATACCGGGCCGGAAGCGGGCGCCGAGCAGCAGGGCGCCGTATCCGATGCCCCCGGCGGCTCCCGCCCCCGGCGCGGCCGCGTACTCGACGGCGCGCGGGCCGGCCTCGGCCTCCAGCACCTTCGCGAAGTGGCCCAGTGCCTCGTCCAGGGCCGCCACGTCGTCCGGCGAGGCCCCCTTCTGCGGGCCGTACACGGCGGGCGCGCCCTTCGGGCCGGTGAGCGGGTTGTCGACGTCACTGGCGAGGATCAGGTCGACGTCGGACAGACGAGGGTCAAGTCCCGACAGGTCCACCCGGGCCAGCTCGGCGAGGCCGCCGCCGCCCGGCGGTACCGGTTCGCCGTCCTCGTCCAGGAACCGCGCCCCGAGCGCCGACAGCATCCCGGCGCCGCCGTCGGTGGTGGCGCTCCCCCCGACTCCGAAGACGATCGTGCGCGCACCCGCGTCCAGCGCGGCCCGCAGCAGCTCTCCGGAGCCGTACGTGGAGGCCGTCAGGGGCGCGAAGACACCGCGGGGCAGCCGCTGGAGGCCGCTGGCCTCGGCCATCTCCACGACCGCGGTGTCGCCGCGCAGCGCGAACGCGGCGGTGACCTCCTGCCCCAGCGGCCCGGCGACCTCCCGCTCGTGCCGTTCGAATCCGGCGGCGACGGCCGCGGCCACCGTGCCGTCCCCGCCGTCCGCGACGGGCAGCGCCTCGACGTCGAGGCCGGGCACGACCCGCCGGAGCCCCGCCGTGACCCGCTCGGCGACCTGCACGGCCGTCAGCGAGCCCTTGAACTTGTCCGCGGCGATGAGCACGCGCTGTGTCACCTGTATCCCCTTGCTCTCCGGGCCTCGCGCACGTCAAGGCCAGTCGCGCCGCTGTGACCTTAACCGGAGGACACCCTCGCCGTCATGCCCGGCCCGAAGCCTGGGAAGGGACTGGCAACCACCTGGGAAGGCAAGGCGCCGGAAATCGGGTAGACCAATGCCATGAGCAGTCCGGGACAAGAGTTCTCCGACCGTGTGCTCGGTGGCTGGCTCGGCCGGATCGCGGGCAACATGCTCGGCAAACCGGTCGAGCGGGGCGACCTGTGGACCCGTGAGCGCATCGACGGGTATCTGCGGCGGGCCGATGCCCTGCCGCTCACCGACTACCTCCCCGAGCCCGCCGACGAGGGCGACGCCGCAGCCCTGCGCCCCGAGTGGCGCCAGTGCGTACGCGGGCGGATCCACGGCAGCTGCCGCGACGACGACGTCGACTACGCGATCCTCGGCCTGCACCTCCTGGAGACCCACGGCTTCGGCTTCAGTACCGAGCAGGTCGGCGAGCTGTGGCTGCAGCGGCTGCCGTACCTCCAGACGTTCACGGCGGAGCGGGCGGCCTACCGCAACCTCGTCAACGGGCTGAAACCGCCGCTCACCGCCACCTACGACAACCCCTGCCAGGAGTGGATCGGCGCCCTGATCCGCGCCGACGTCTTCGGCTGGACCAGCCCGGGAGACCCGCACCGGGCCGCCGCCCTGGCCCGCCGCGACGCCGTGCTCTCGCATTCCGGGAACGGGGTGTACGGCGCGATGTGGGCAGCCGCGCTGGTCTCGGCGGCGTTCACCGCGCCGACGGTCCGGCAGACGGTCGACACCGCGCTGACCGTCGTACCGGCGAGCTGCCGCCTGGCCCGGACCGTGCGCCGGGTCGTCTCCCTGTACGAAACCGGGCTGAGCTGGGACGACACCCTGGCCACCGTTTCCGCCGAGACCTCCGGCCTCGGCTGGATCCACGTCGTCCCGAACGTGGCGGTCCTCACCGCGGGGCTCCTCCACGGCGACGGCGACTTCACCCGCACGATCGCCCTCACCGTGCGCGGCGGCCTGGACACCGACTCCAACGGGGCGACGGCGGGTTCGGTGGCCGGGGTGCTGACCGGAGCGACGGCCGTCCCGGACCGGTGGAAGGCCCCTCTCGAGGACACGGTCCGCAGCGCCGTCCTCGGCTTCGACGGGGCCCGCATCAGCGACCTCGCGGAGCGCACCGTGCGCCTCGCCCGGGCCGGCACGGAGTCCGCACTGGCTACGCTTTCCGGGTGACCACGACTGACGCCTACGCCGCGTACATCGCGAGCCTCCCCCGGATCCTCGCCGGGGCCGCCGCGCTCATCCGGGACGCCGAGGGACGGGTACTGCTCGTCGAGCCCAACTACCGGGAGGGCTGGGCGCTGCCGGGCGGTACCGTCGAGTCCGACGACGGGGAGACCCCGCGCCAGGGCGCCCGCCGGGAGACCCTGGAGGAGATCGGCCTGGACCGCGAGATGGGCCGGCTGCTCGCGGTGGACTGGGTGCACGGCACGGGCCGACCGCCGATCGTCGCCTACCTGTACGACGGCGGTGTCGTCTCCGACGCCGACCTGAAGGCGATCCGCCTCCAGGAGGAGGAACTGCTGTCCTGGCGGCTGGTCCCGCACTCGGAACTGCCCGCGCACCTGCCGGGCCCACTGGGCCGACGCGTCCTGGCCGCCCTGGACGTACTGACCGAGGGCTCGGGCACCGCCGAGCTGGAGAACGGCGACCGGGTGGGCTGAGCGCCCCCGGTATCCACTCGCCGCCCACAGCCGGCCACCCCTACCCTCGAACACGGACTGTGGCGGCGGGATCCCGAGGCCGAACCGACGCCGTACGACGACCGGGCCGACGAGATCGTCCGGGAGCCCTTCGGCCCTCTGAGCGAACTCGAAGGTGTGCTGCGAACCGCGGCGCGTACGTCATCCCCCCGAAGAGGTCAGGCGAGCTTCTTCAGCTGCGCGTCGACGATGTCCTGAGGGACGGTCGGGGGCTGGATGGGGTTGAGGGACAGGAAGGTGGCGATGGTGGAGTCCTGGCGGACGACCAGGACGGTCAAGGGGATGCTGGGTCCGTTGCCGCCGTCGACGACGGCCTGGGTGGCGTCGAAAGCAAGGGTCTCGTCGCCGTAGCCGGAAACGGACCGGGACCGGGTACCGGAATACCCCAGCCCAGCATCGGGGTGAGCAGCGGACGGGCGTATCTCGGCGGTGCCGCACTTCGCAAGCGCTGCACGCAGTTCGGTCATCACCGTGCGGGCATCGGCAAGGGTGTAGGACGTCAGGCCGACACTCGCGTGCTGCCCGAGATCATCGGAGGCGGACACGACGTCCTGGCTGACCTGGGCCGTGAAGTCGTGCAGGCTGCCCAGCTGTGCGGCCGCGTAGACGGGTCGGCAAGGTGCGGGCGTGACGGCACGGTAGGCCGTGAGTACGTCGTGGTCCACCGGGCTGCCCTTGCCCGTGACGGTGTGGACGGTATAACCGGGTACGTCGTGCACGGTCAGCGCCAGGCGGTCGAGGCCCTGCTGGTCAAGCCCCTTCCCGGTCGCCGAGACGGGCAATCCGGATGCCTGCTGCGGCGCCGAGCTCGCAGGCGAGGCGGACCCGGCAGTCGCAGACTTCTTACGTGCTCCGGCATCGTCCCCGCTGTCCGCACCGCACGCGCCGGTCAGCGCCAGAACCGACACCGCACCCGCCGCCGCGACGACCCGTCTGCCGAACGCAGAAGCATTCATCATTCGCCCACCCCCCGTGCCCCGACTGGGAGCACCCGCGTAAGAGGCCCCGGCGTGCGCCGGGGCCGAAGTTCACGGGGAGCCTAACGGGCCGGGCGAAGTGTTCTTCGCCTGGCCCGATGGGAGATGCGGTACCCGGCAGTGCCGTTGACTGACGCGCAGTGGACACGGGGCGAGCCGTTACTCCCGTACCGGACGCCGATGCGGGGTGGTCCCTGGAGGGATTCACACGGAAGTGATCGCGACCGCCTTCTAGTTGCAGACCGGAACGGATGTGGGCCGTCGACGGCGCCCGGGAGCGCGTGTGCACCGCGCTGATGGCCCAGGCCGACGCCTGGGTGTCTGTCTGCCCGGAGCGCAACGAGCCTCACCTGTGGGACTCGAAGGATCAGCGAGGCGTAACGGGATTCGGTCGGAGCGGTGTGCTGGGGGCACAACAGCACCCTGATATCAGTTCGCCTTCGTCCAGGCAGGCGTCCTACCCTCGGCCCATGAACAAGCCTCTCGTCGCCATCCTGAGTGGCGCAGGCATCTCCACCGATTCCGGGATCCCGGATTACCGCGGTCCCAACGGACTGTGGCGGAAGGATCCCGAAGCCGAGAAGCTCGTGACGTACGAGTACTACATGGGCGATCCGGAGATCCGGCGGCGGTCCTGGCAGATGCGGCGGAAGAACCGGACGCTGGCGGCCGAGCCGAACGCGGCGCACCTCGCCGTCGCCGAGTTGGAGAAGTCGGGGACACCCGTACGGGTGATCACGCAGAACGTGGACGGGCTGCACCAGCTCGCCGGGATGCCCGCCCGCAAGGTGCTCGAACTGCACGGCTCGGCGCGGAGTGTGGTGTGCACGAAGTGCCATGCCCGAGGGCTGATGACGGACGCGATCGCCCGCGTCGAGGCCGGCGAGGAGGACCCGCCGTGCCTCGAGTGCGGCGGCATCCTCAAGTCGGCCACCGTCATGTTCGGCGAACGGCTCGACCCCGTCGTCCTCGGCGAGGCCCTCGCCATCAGCAAGGCGTGCACCGTGTTCATCGCCGTCGGCAGCAGCCTCCAGGTACAGCCGGCCGCCGGCCTCGCGGGGGTGGCCGCCGACCACGGCGCACGGCTGATCATCGTCAACGCCGAGCCGACACCGTACGACGATCGGGCCGACGAGATCATCCGCGAACCGATCGGCACCGCGCTGCCCCAGCTGATGCAAGGGCTGGGCTCGGAGAACCACTCCTAGGCCCTGGCAGGGCCCGCCGGCATCAGGTCCTCCGGAAGAGCCACCCTGTCGCCGGCAGCGATCATGGCATGCCTGGCCGGCACTTCGGCGACCGTGGTGTCCATGACCTGAGCACCCGCACGGACGCCGCAAGCTCCCATGAAGAGCCGGTCGGTGTGCACCTGGCGCAGGTTGTCCTCTGCCATGAGCATGAGTTCGACGTTCTCGGTCCCCGCCGTACTCCCCCCTCCGCTTGGCCCGGAGCAATCGTCAAGAGTTGTGGATCAGTAGTGTCAGGGAGTGTCAGGGAGTGCTCCGGCGGTAGGTCCACATCTCGGCCATCTGACCGTCGAGGAGTCGGATCAGCCAGATGAGATGGCTGTCGATCGTGCCTGGGCGACTTTCATGGCCGACGCCGCCGACCACGGACAGCAGATCGTCGGCGCCTGGGAGGGGGCCGCCTGCGTGTCCATCGTGTTCTCCTTGCGCCTGACGGGGACAACATGCGAGACGAACCGTAAGGATCACGCGGCTCGCGTGTCTGTCCGTTCGGCCGGGACACCGTTCTCGAACCGGGCGCGAGCGGACCAGGGCAACCGCCAACCCGGCTACGACCCGCGCCGCAACGCGGGCCCACTCGGGCCGACCCGAAGGTCCTGAGCAATGCTCCCGCCGCGCGACCGGTTGCTCGACATCGAGCGACAACTCCGCGTGAGGGCTGGGCCAATGGCACAATCGCAGTGCCCTCTACTGCCTCATCCACGGCGCACGAAGCGACCTCGGTGAGTCGGTCAGCGATCTAGTACACGCCGGAGTCATGCATGACCGCATTGCCCTCCTCCGAGGGTCGTATCGACACGAGCAGGCCCCACCCGGCACGCGTCTACGACTGGCTGCTGGGCGGCAAGGACAACTACCCGGTCGATGAGGAGGTGGCGGCGAAGCTGCCACCGGAAGCGCGTCTCAACGCCATGCGCAACAGGGCGTTCATGCACCGCGCGGCGGCCTGGCTGGCCGGCAACGGCATCGACCAGTTCCTCGACATCGGTACGGGCATCCCGACCCGGCCGAACCTGCATCAGATCGTGCAGGGCATAGTGCCGTCGGCGCGGATCGCCTACGCCGACAACGACCCCATCGTGCTGCGGCACGCGGAGGCCCTGCTCATCAGCAGCCCCGAGGGAAGCACCGACTACATCGAGGCCGACGTACGACAGCCGGGCATCATCCTCGACCACGCCCGTACGTTCCTGGACTTCACCAGGCCCGTCGCGCTGTCGATGATCGCGCTGATGCACTTCATCACCGACGACGAAAACCCCTACGGGCTTACCCGGACGCTTCTCGACGCGCTGCCCTCGGGCAGTTACTTCATGTTCTCCCACGGCACCACGGATGAGCACCCGCACCTCGCCAAGTCGGTGACCACGACCTACCGCAAGGGCGAGATCCCCCTGCGTATGCGTACCCGGGCCGAGGTCGAGCCGTTCTTCGAGGGCCTGGAACTGGTGGATCCAGGGCTGGTCACAGCGACCAGGTGGTACCGGGATTCACCGGCTCCCGCCCAGGAACCGAGCGGCTTCTACGTCGGCGTCGCCCGCGTGCCGTAAGGATCTCCAGCACAAGCCGGTTGGGAGTACCGCCGGCCCACGCACCCCCGCCCGGTCCGCCAACTTGCTCGTTCCGCGACCCCGCCGACGGCTCTGGCCTGTCGGCGTCGGATATTGGTCAACCGTCCAAGACGCTGCGATAGCATGAGGGGCACACGCATCCCGTTGTCGAAGCAGAAGGCGAGCCTGATGTCCCGGATGGCAGCGAAGGACCGGCGCGAGGAACTGATCGCGGCGGGGTTTCGGGTGATGATCCGTGATGGAGTCGCGAAAGCGACCACGCGTGCCATCGTCAACGAGGCGAAAATGCCGCTGGGCGTCTTCCACTACTGCTTCAGCTCGCGCGAGGAGCTGCTCCAGGAAGTCCTCACCCGGTTCACCGACACCACGGTGGCCACCGCACGGAAGACGTTCGAGGGGGAGGGCGACCTCGGAGCGCGCATCACCAGGAGCCTGAGCGCCTTCTGGGGCACGGTCGAGCTCAGCCCCGGCGAGCACCAGGTCAGCTACGAACTCACGCACTACGCCCTGCGCCAGGCCGGGCTCGAGGACCTGGCCCGGCGCCAGTACCAGCACTATCGCGAAGTCCACCAGGAGCTCCTGGAGGAGGCCGCCGAGGCCGCGGACATCGAGTGGACCGTTCCCGTTCCGGTGCTGGCCCGCTACCTCAACGCGGTGCTCGACGGCGTCACTCTGAGCTGGCTGGTCGACCACGACAGCGAGCACAGCCGCGAGGTCCTGCGCCTGGCCGGCGAACACCTCCTGACGCTCGCCCGCCCGCGCGCGGCCTAGTCGAACAGGCCCGGCTGTTCCTCGGTGATCTGGTCCCAGAGCGGGCGGAACTGGAACCAGCCCGGCAGCGGACCGGAGATCTGGTCGCGGACCGTCCGCGCCGTCTCGGGGTCGATGAGCGTGGGCTCTCCCGCGGCCATCGCCAGCAGCTGGGCCTGGCAGGACCGTTCCATGGTGATGAAGTACCAGGCCGCCTCGGCGACGGAGGCGCCGACCGTGAGCAGTCCGTGGTTCCGCAGTACGACGGCCTTGCCGTCACCGAGGGCCACGCCGATGCGCCGGCCCTCCTCGGTGTCGTTCACCACGCCCCGGTAGTCCGCGTAGACGCCGTGGTCCTCGTAGAAGGCACAGGCGTCCTGGGTGATCGGGGCCAGCGGGACGCCGAGGCTGGAGAAGGCCTTGCCGTGCACGGAGTGGGTGTGTGCCGCGGCGACCACGTCCGGCCTGGCCCGGTGCACCTCGGAGTGGATGCAGAACGCGGCGTTGTTGACCGGACGCCTGCCCTCCAGGAGCGTGCCGTCGTGGTCGACGAGGATCAGGTCGGAGACGCGGATCCGGCTGAACGACATACCGAAGGGGTTGACCCAGAACGCCGACGGGTTCTCGGGGTCCCGGGCCGTGATGTGGCCGGCCACCCCCTCGGAGAAGCCGAAGCGGGCGAACAGGCGGAAGGCGGCGGCGAGTTCCTGCTTGCGTACCTCCCGCTCCTGCTCGAAGCTCAGGTTCTGCTGGGGCAGCGGCAGGGAGACGCCCTCGGGCAGGGTGGCGACGGAGGCGTGCTGGGGTGCCTCGGGTGCGGTGGTCATGGTCGTCCGGCCTCTCGTGAACTGGGGATGCAGTGAACTGGGGCAGGTGAACTTCGGTATGTGAACTTCTGTATGTGAAGTGCGGTGCGTGAAGTGCGGTGCGTGAACTGCGCTACGTGAACCGCTACTTGGCGCGGCCGCGCAGCCCGGTGCCGTACATGACGTCCACCAGGCGGAGCAGGAACCGGTAGGCCGAGGGCTCGTACGGGATCATGTGCATGTCCCGGCGCATCGGGAACCGGTTCGCGCTGATGGCCTGGAGCCGGGTGTACTTGAGGAATCCCTCGGCGCCGTGCCGGACGCCGAGCCCCGACTCCTTCCAGCCGCCCATCGGGAGCCCCAGGGCCATGTAGTTGGTCTGGGCGTCGTTGATGGTGACGCATCCGGCCTCGAACCGTTCGGCGAGGCGGCGGGCGCGTTTCATGTCCGACCCGACGATCGAGGCCTGGAGGCCGTATGTGCTGTCGTTGACGAGGCGGAGTGCTTCCTCTGCGTCGGCGACCTTCATCACCGGGAGCGTGGGGCCGAAGGTCTCCTCCCGCATGCACTTCATGCTGTGGTCGACGTCGACGAGCAGCGTGGGTTCGAAGAACCGGCCGGGTCCTTCGCAGGCCCGCCCGCCGACGAGGACACGGGCACCCTTGCGCACGGCGTCCTCGACATGGTCCTCGATGAGCGCCAGTTGGGGCGGGAAGGTGACGGCGCCCACGTCGACGCTGCCGAGCCCGGCCGGCCGGCCCGAGGTGACCTGCTGGAACCGTTCCCGCAGCAGGGCGAGATACGCGTCGTACACCGGCGCCTCGACGTAGACCCGCTCCACCGAGGTGCACATCTGCCCGCCGTTGGACAGGGCCCCCTGGATCGTGACGTTGACGGCCCGCTCCAGGGCGGCGTCGGACAGGACGACCAGGGCGTCCTTGCCGCCGAGCTCCAGCGAGCAGGGGATGAGGCGCTCGCCCGCCCGGGCCGCGACCTGGCGGCCGGTCCTGGTCGACCCGGTGAACATCACGAAGTCCACGGTGTCCACGACCGCGCGCCCGGTGGCCCCCGCGCCGGTGACGACCTGGAACACACCCTCGGGCCAGCCGCACTCGCGGGCCATCCGCTCCATGAGCAGCGCGGTGAGCGGGGTCTGTTCGGAGGGCTTCAGGACGACCGCGTTGCCCGCGGCGAGGGCGGGGACGGCGTCGCCGAAGGAGTTGAGCAACGGGTTGTTCCAGGGGCCGATGACTCCGACGACGCCGCGCGGCACCCTGCGCGTGTACATGCTGCGGCCCAGGACGAAGGGCGAGAGGGAGCGGACCCTCGTCGGAGCGAGCAGACCGCGGGCCCGCTTCGCCCAGTGGGCGAAGGCGGCGGCGCAGTAGACGATCTCGACGATCGCGTCCTCCCGCGCCTTGCCGTTCTCCTCGACGATGCGGTCGGCGACCTCCTCCCGGTGGGCCAGCAGCCAGCGGCGGCCCCGCGCGAAGAACTCGGCGCGCGCCCGGGTGTCCAGCCCGGCCCACTCCCGCTGCGCCCGCCGGGCGCGCTCCACCGCCCGCGCCACCTCTTCCGCGGAGGTGTCGGGCACCTCGCCGACCACCGCTCCGGTGGCGGGGTCGTCCACCGCGATGCGTGCGCCCGTCGGGGGGCCTGCTGCCACGAGGGATTGGTTCTGGGTCACGAAAACTCCCCACCGGAACGTTGACTTCGGTTCGCCCAGAATGAGACGGTCGCCCGTACAAGTCAAGCGTCTTGTACGAGCGTCCAAGTCGTGGCGAGAGGCGATACGCCCTCTCGATCCCGCGCCTCGAGGGAGCGGTCTGATGAAAAGGTCGAAGAGGTCGGCATCGGTCGCGGTGAGCGGCCTGGGTGTTCCCGAGTCCCTGCGCTGGCATCGGGGAGCCCTGTGGTTCTCGGATCTCGCGCACGGCACGGTGCACCGCTGGGACGGCACCGGAGAGCCGGAGACGGTGGTCGAGGTCCCCGGCCGGGCGGGCGGACTCGGCTGGCTTCCCGACGGCCGCCTGCTCGTCGTCTCCATGGACGGTGGCCGCGTGTACCGCCTGGAGGCCGACGGGGAACTGGTCGTACACGCCGACCTGCGGCACATCGCCGGCGGTCCGGTCAACGACATGCTCGTCGACCCCGAAGGGCGTGCCTACGTCGGAAACTTCGGCTTCGACTATCACGCCCACTCCCGCGAGCACCCGAACTCTATGCTCTACGCGCCACCCGGCCCGCCGCGGGCCCCGATCGCCTGCCTGGCGCCGGACGGCAGCCTGCTCGGGCTGACCGAGCCCCTGCTCTTCCCGAACGGCACCCTGCTCACCGGTGACGGCAGAAGCGTGATCGTCGCCGAGACCCTGGCCATGCGGCTCACCGCCTTCACCAGGGAGCCCGACGGCTCGCTCACGGATCCGCGACCGTGGGCGCCACTGATCACACCGCTCCTGTGGCGTCTGGTGAACCACCCCGGGACGGCCGGCCGCATCACCCGCCGTATCTCGGCGCTCCTGGACCGCCCCGCCGTCTCGAAGCGCTCCTCGTCCCCGATCGCACCGGACGGCATCGCGTGGGACGCCGACGGCACGTCGATATGGGTCGCGAACGCCCTGCGCGGCGAGTGCGTACGCGTCGCGCCCGGCGGCCGGGTCATCGAGCGGGTCGCCACGAGTCAGCACACCCTGAGCTGCCTGATGGCCGGAGTCGACGGCCGCACCCTCTTCGCCGCCACCGTCCCGACGGACGACCCCGTCCGCGCCGCCGAACTCGACGGCGGCCGCATCGAGCTGGTGCGCATGTGAGCCCCGAAGCCCCTAAGTCCTGAAGCGCCGAAGTAACAATTCGGGTGAACTCGATTTGAACAATTGACTTGGACACTTGACCAGGAGAATCTGTGGCCATGCCCCAACCATCCGAGAAGAGCCGGGTCATCCTCGTGACCGGCGCGGCCGGCGGCATCGGAGCCGCCATCGCCGAACTGGCGATCGCACGCGGCCACCGCGTCATGCTGACCGACGTGGACGAGGACGCCGTCATGGCCCGGGCCCGCGCCCTGGGTGAGCGGGCCGCCGCCCAGGCCCTGGACATCCGCAGTCATGCGGACTGGAGCGGGGCGTTCGACGCGGCCCGGGCGCGATTCGGCACCGTCGACGTGCTGGTCAACAACGCCGGCGTGACCCACACCGGACACGCCCGGGCGCTCCGCCCCCAGCAGCACCGCGACATCGTGGAAATCAACCTGCTCGGCACCATCACGGGGGTCTGCACGGCGATCGAGCGCATGACCGCGCAGGGCCATGGCCACATCATCACCGTCTGCAGCATGACGTCGTTCCTGCCACTGCCCGGATACGCCACCTACGGCGGCACGAAGCACGCGCTCCGGGCCTTCCACCACAGCGTCGCGATCGAGGAACGCGACGGGCCGCTCGACTTCACGATCATCCATCCACCGACCACCCGGACCGGCATGCTCGACCAGGAGATGGCCGACCCCTCCGCTGCCATCGCCTTCGCCGAGAAGTCCTACGCCCCCGAGCAGATCGCCGCGGCTGTCGTCGACGCGGTCACCGCCAAGCCGGTCGAAGTGGTGTTCCCACCGTTCGCCGGCCGCTTCCAGCGGATCGTCGGAGTCTTCCCCAGGCTGATGCGCCGCGTCATGCCCGTCGTCGAGGCCAAAGGCATGCGGCAGCGGGAGCGCCTGCTCTCCGCCCAGGGGTTCCCGTCATCCGGGAACTGACGGGAACCGACGGGAACCGACGGGCTTCCCCCGCCCGCTCTTCGAACGAACCTCCCAGAAAGGGTGCCGATGTGAGTACGCACGTCACGTTCCGGCCGGACGCCAAAAGGGCCGCAACCGCTGTCGGCGGGCCTGACCAGGACCGGATGATCCAGCTGAACCGGGCCACGGAGCACCTGGACCCGCCGTTCGCCGTGGTGGATCTGGACGCCTTCGACGGCAACGCCGCCGAGCTGGCCCTGCGGGCGGCCGGGCGGGCGACCATCCGCCTGGCCAGCAAGTCGGTCCGCAGCCGCGAGCTGATCGGGCGGGCCGCCCGGCGTCCGGGATACCGGGGAATCCTCGCCTTCACGCTGCCGGAGGCCCTGTGGCTGGCCGAGGAGCACGAGGACGTGGTGATCGGGTATCCGACGACGGACCGCACCGCGCTGCGGCGGCTCGCCTCGGACGAGCGCGCGGCCTCGCGCGTCACCCTCATGATCGACTCGGTCGGCCAGCTGGACTTCGTGGACGAGGTGGTGGGCGCCGCCCGGCCCGACATCCGCGTCTGCATCGATCTGGACGCCTCGCTGGAACTGGCCGGGGGCCGCATCCACCTGGGCCCGTACCGCTCCCCCGTGCACTCCCCCCGGCAGGCCGCCGCACTCGCCCGCGCCGTCCAGGACCGGCCCGGATTCCGGCTGGCCGGGCTCATGTCCTACGAGGGCCAGATCGCCGGACTGGGCGACAACCAGCCCGGGTCGCTGCTCAGGCGGGCCGCGATCCGCACCATGCAGCGCCTCTCCGCCACCGAACTGGCCGACCGGCGCGCGGCGGTCGTAGCCGCCGTGGAGGCCGTGGCCCCGCTGGAGTTCGTCAACGGCGGCGGCACGGGCTCCATCGAGCAGACCTCCGCCGAACACGTCATCACCGAGATCGGTGCCGGATCGGGGCTCTACGGGCCCGGGCTCTTCGACTTCTACCGGCGTTTCCGCCCCCGTCCCGCCGCGTTCTTCGTCATGTCCGTCGTGCGCCGCCCGAGCGCCAGGATCGCCACCGTGCTCGGCGGCGGCTGGATCGCCTCCGGCGCGCCCGGCCTCGACCGTCTGCCCACCCCGACCTGGCCGCACGGTCTGCGCATGAACCCGCGGGAAGCGGCCGGCGAAGTCCAGACACCGGTCCTGGGCAGCGCCGCGCACGGCCTGCGGCTCGGCGACCACGTGTGGTTCCGGCATGCCAAGGCCGGCGAACTGTGCGAACGCGTCAACACGCTCCACCTGGTGTCCGGCGCGGAGATCGTCGACGAGGTCGCGACCTACCGGGGCGAGGGACACGCGTTCCTGTGAGCCGTACCTGAACCGTTCCCGAGCTGCTCCTGAGCCATTCCTGAGGCGTCCCCGAACAGGCCCGTTTCCGCTCTCCGGAGGCCGTATGCCCACCGAGTTCCACCCTCCGGCCCCGGTGCCGGCGGCCGCTGTCGCGGCTGATGCCGGCCATGCGCCGACCGTTCCCGTCTCCCGTGGCTGGATCACCCTGTTCGGCCTGGTCTGGTTCGGATACTGGATGGCGAGTCTCGTCCCGCTGCAACTGCTGCTGCCCCAGCAGCTGGAGATCATCGATCCGGCGTCCAAGGTCCAGAGCTTCGCCGTCGTCAACGCGCTCGCCGGACTGGTCTCGCTCATCGCCCTCCCGGTGTGCGGGGCGCTGTGCGACCGCTCCCGGAGCCGCTTCGGACGACGCAGGCTCTGGCTCGCGGGCGGCGCGCTGTCCTTCGCGGCCGGGCTGGCGATCACCGGGGAGCAGACGACGGTGACCGGCGTGACCCTCGCGTGGTCGGCGAGCATGCTCGGTCTGAGCGCCGCCACCGCCGGGCTGACCGCCATGATCGCCGACCGCGTCCCCGTCGAGCAGCGCGGCGTGGTGTCCAGCACGATCTACGGCCCCCAGTCCCTCGGCGTGGTGACCGGCATCGCCCTCGTCTCCGCGTTCGCGCTGTCCCCCGCGGGCGGCTACCTCGTCGTCGCTGCCCTGCTGATCGTCTGCACCGTGCCGTTCCTCGCGCGCTTCCACGACACCGAGTACGGCTCCGAGCCCGCGCTGCGGCTGCGTACGCTGCCGGCCTCCATGGGGCGCTCGCTCAGGAACCGTGACTTCGCCTGGGCGTTCGGCGGACGGCTGCTGGTCAACCTGGCGAACTCGCTGGGCGTCTGCTACACCCTCTACTTCCTCACCGACGACCTGAAGGTCCCCGATCCGGCCGGCAGTCTTCTCGCCTGTACGGCCCTCTACCTCCTGGCCGGTGTCCTGGCCAGCTCCGTCGCCGGGGTGCTCTCCGACCGCCTCGGCCGACGACGGATCTTCGTGGCACTGGCGGCCCTGCTCCAGGCTGCCGCGGGCTTCCTGCTGGCGGGGTTTCCCGACTTCGGCGTCACGCTGGTCGCGTCAGCCGTCATGGGCGCTGGTTTCGGCGCCTACATGGCCGTCGACCAGGCGCTGATCACCCAGGTCCTGCCGGATGCCGAGAGCCGGGCGCAGGACCTCGGGATCATGAACATCGGCACGATCGTCCCGCCCGCGCTGGCCCCGCTGATCGCCAGCTTCGTCATCACCTCCGACCGCGGCTATCCGCTCCTGTTCTCCTGCGTCGGCGTGGCCGCGACCGTGGGGGTCCTGCTCGTGTACCGCGTCCGGTCCGTCAGATAGCGGCGCCGGCCGGCCCCTCACCCGACCCGACACTCCAAGAAGGAAGGAAAGCCGTGGACACTCTCCGCTCCGACGCTCCCCGGCACCGAGCGAACCCGAACCCGGACACCTGGCGGAACTGGGCCGGGAACGTCACCGCCCGCCCGGCCCGGGTGGTCTCCCCCGCCTCGGTGGCGGAGCTGTGCGCCGTCGTCCGCCAGGCGGCCGAGGACGGGCTGCCCGTGAAGGCGGTGGGCAGCGGCCACTCCTTCACCACCGCCGCCGCGACCGACGGCGTACTGATCCGCCCCGACCGGCTCAGCGGCATCCGGGCGATCGACCGGCGGGCCGGCACCGTCACCGTGGAGGCGGGCACCCGGCTCCGGACGCTGAACACGGCGCTGGCCGGGCAGGGCCTGTCGCTCACGAACATGGGCGACATCATGGAACAGACCGTGGCCGGCGCCACCAGCACGGGCACCCACGGCACCGGGCGCACGTCGGGTGCCATCTCCGCGCAGATCCGTGGCCTGGAGCTGGTGACGGCGGACGGCTCGCTGCTGAGGTGCTCGGCGACGGAGAACCCGGAGGTGTTCGCGGCGGCGCGGGTCGGACTCGGCGCCCTGGGCGTGGTCAGCTCGCTCACCTTCGCCGTCGAGCCGCTCTTCCTCCTCGCCGCGCAGGAGGAACCGATGAGGTTCGACGAGGTCATCGGGGCCTACGACGAACTCCACGCGCACAACGACCACTTCGAGTTCTACTGGTTCCCGCACACGGACAACTGCATCACCCTGCGCAACAACCGGACCGTCGGTCCGCACGCACCGCTGGGCCGGCTCAAGGCGTGGTTCGCGGACGAGTTCCTCTCCAACAACGTGTTCCAGGCGCTCAGTTCCGTCAGCCGGGCGGTTCCCGCCGCCGTCCCGGCGATCGCGCGGATCACCAGCCAGGGCCTCTCGGCCAGGACCTACACGGACATCCCCTACAAGGTCTTCACCAGCCCGCGCCGCGTCCGGATGATCGAGATGGAGTACGCCGTGCCGCGCACGGCCGTCCTCGACACCCTCCGCGAACTCAAGACCATGGTCGAGCGCTCCGATCTGCGGATCAGCTTTCCGGTCGAGGTCCGCACCGCACCCGCCGACGACATCACGCTCTCCACGGCGTCCGGACGCGACAGCGCCTACATCGCCGTCCACGTGTACCGGGGCATGTCCTGGCAGCGGTACTTCGCCGAGGCGGAGCGCATCTTCGTCGCGCACGAGGGGCGCCCGCACTGGGGAAAGCTCCACACCCGGGACGCCGCCTACTTCGCGGACGCCTACCCCAGGTTCGACGAGTTCCGGGCGGTGCGCGACCGGCTCGACCCCGACCGGCGCTTCGCCAACGCCTATCTGCGCAGGGTGCTGGGCGACTGACCCGGCCGCCGGGCGGTCAGAAGAGGCCGGCGCCCCGCTCGAAGTCCAGCAGCCGCTGCTTGCGGGGCAGGCCGCCACCGTAGCCGGTGAGGCTGCCGTTGGCGCCGATGACGCGATGGCAGGGGACGATGATGCCGACCGGGTTCTTCCCGTTGGCCAGGCCGACCGCGCGGGAGGCCTGCGGATTGCCCAGGGCTTCGGCCAGTTCGCCGTACGACCGGGTCTCTCCGTAGGGAATCAGGCGCAGCTGCTCCCAGACGCTGCGCTGGAACGGGGTGCCGTTCAGGTGCAGTTCGAGGGTGAACTCCTTCAACTCGCCCGCGAAGTAGGCGGAGAGCTGGTCCTCGGCCTCGGCGAAGAGCTCGTCGTCGCGGGCGCCGAAGGTCTCCTCCGGCGGGCGGTGGCGCTGGTCCTCCATGTAGAGGCCGCAGAGGGCGCCGTCCTCGGCGACCAGGGTGAGGGGGCCGTAGGGGCTGTCGGTCACGGTGTGGTTCTTCACGGCAACGTCCTTATACGGGGAGGAAGTTGATCGGGTGGCTGTCGGTCGCCCACAGGTACTGGACGGCGTAGGCCCGCCAGGGGCGCCAGGCCGCCGCGCGTGCGGTGAGGGCGGCCGGGGTGCCGGGCAGGCCCAGCTCCTGGGCGGCGCGCCGGATTCCGAGGTCGGTGGGGAGGAAGGCGTCCGGGTCGCCGAGGGCACGCATGGCGATGACGTCGACGGTCCAGGGGCCGAAGCCGGGGAGGGCGAGGAGCTTGGCGCGGGCCTGGGCCCAGTCGCTCTCCACGCCCAGGTGGAGCGTGCCGTCGGCGAGTTGGCCGACCAGGGTGGTGAAGGTGGTGCGGCGGGTGCGGGGCATCGCCAGGGAGTCCGGGGGCACCTCCGCGAGCGCCTCGGGGGACGGGAAGAGGTGGGTGAGGCCGCCCTCGGGGTCGTCCACCGGGGTGCCGTGGGCGGTCACCAGGCGGGCCGCGTGGGTGCGGGCGGCGGCCGTGGAGACCTGCTGGCCGAGCACGGCCCGGACGGCGAACTCCGCCTCGTCGACCGTGCGCGGCACCCGCCGCCCCGGCGCCTTGTCGACCAGCGGCGCCAGGAAGGGATCCGTGCGCAGCTGGTCGTCGACGGCGACCGGGTCGGCGTCCAGGTCCAGCATCCGCCGGCAGCGGCTGATGGCGACGGGCAGGTCGCGCAGGTCGCTGAGGGTGAGCCGGCAGGCGATGTGGTCGGGCTTCGGGGCGAGGGCGGCGATGCCGTGGCCGTACGGCAGCCGCAGGGTCCGCCGGTAGGCGCCGTCCCGCCACTCCTCGACGCCGGGTACGGCGGTGGCCGCCAGGTGGCCGAAGAGGTTGTCGGGGTTGAGGGGGGCGCGGAAGGGCAGCCGGAGGACGAGTGCGCCCGGGGCCTGACTCGCCGTCCTGGGGCGGCGGCTGCGCAGTTCGCTCGGGGACAGCGCGAAGACCTCGCGGACGGTGTCGTTGAAGGTGCGGATCGAGGCGAAGCCGGCCGCGAAGGCGATCTCCGCCATCGGCAGCGGGGTCGTCTCGATCAACAGGCGGGCGGTCTGGGCGCGTTGGGCCCGGGCGAGGGCCAGCGGGCCGGCGCCGAGTTCGGCCAGCAGCTGGCGCTCCACCTGCCGGGGGCTGTAGCCGAGGCGGGCGGCGAGGCCGGGTACGCCCTCGCGGTCCACGACCCCGTCGGCGATCAGCCGCATGGCGCGGGCGACCAGGTCGGCGCGCTGGTTCCACTCCGGGGAGCCGGGGCTGGTGTCGGGGCGGCAGCGCTTGCAGGCCCGGAAACCGGCCTGCTGGCAGGCGGCGGCGCTCGGGTAGAACGTCATGTTCCCGGGTTTGGGCGGTACCACCGGGCAGCTGGGCCGGCAGTAGATGCGGGTGGTCAGGACGGCCGTGAAGAACCAGCCGTCGAACCGCGCGTCCTTGGACTGCACGGCCCGTACACAGTGCTCGCGGTCGAGGTGCATCCCTTTCTGCATGGGTCCAGCATCGGCCACCGGGGGTGGCCGATGCTGGCGGAAATCCGACACGAAGGTGCGCTGACCTTCGGGACCCCGACGACCGGGAGGTTCTACGGCCGTCAGCCGAAGTAGTGGTCCTGGTCGAGATCGGCCAGCAGGCCCGGCTGGGCGGGCCGCCAGTCGTACCGCTCACGGGTGGCGGCGCCGGATGTGGGGTTGTCGTTGCCGACGAAGGCCGCCATCCAGCCGAAGTGGTCGGACGCCTCCTCCCGTGCGAGGGACACGACCGGCACGTCGAGGCGACGGCCGATGACCTCGGTGATGCCGCGGAGCGGGACGCCCTCGTCGGCGACCGCGTGCAGCACGGCCCCGGCCGGGGCCGTCTCCAGGGCCTTGCGGTAGAGGGTGGCGGCGTCGAGACGGTGCACGGACGACCAGCGATTGGTGCCGTCCCCCACGTAGGCGGCGACACCCTTGTCGCGGGCGACGCCGATCAGGAACGGGACGAAGGCGTGGTCGCCTGCTCCGTGCACCTGAGGGAGCCGGACCGCCGACACCCGCACCCGGCGGTCGGCCAGAGCCAGGGCGGAGCGTTCCGCCTCGGCCCGGTGGGCGCCGGGGCCCGCGGGGTCGGGCATGTCCTCCTCGGTGCCGAGGCGGCCCGGGGCGAGGAGGCCGGTCACGGAGGTGACGACCAGGGGCCGGCCGGACTCGGCGAGCGCGTCACCGAGGGCCTTCAGCACGTCGAGTTCGGTACGGAGAGCGCCGGGCATGTCGGAGAAGTCATGGTTGTAACCCGTGTGGACCACTCCGTCCACCGCTTCCGCCGCCGCCCGCAGCCCGGCGATGTCGTTCAGATCGCCGCGGTGCACCTCCACTCCCACCTCCTTCAGGGCCGCCTCGGCCGCGTCCGAGCGGGCAAGGCCGAGCACCTGGTGGCCGGTGCCGAGCAGTTCGCGGACCACCGCGCTGCCGATGAACCCGGTGGCGCCGGTGACGAACACACGCATGACGAATCACCTCACGGAGAGTGGATGTGCGGGATGTCTCCACCCTGTGCCCGGACCGGACCCCGGGTCCAAGACCTGTTCCGCACCCGGTGATGTCCGTCCGGTCATGACCGCAGCTCAGCGCGGCCGGAGCGGAGGCGGCGGGAGTAGAGTCGAGGTGTGCCCGATTCCTTCGTACCGCCGGTGGACCTGGAGCTGCGCCTGGTGCGCTACTTCACCGTGGTCGCCGAGGAGTTGCACTTCGGCCGCGCGGCCGACGCACTGCATCTCGCGCAGCCTTCGCTGAGCCGTCAGATCCGGCGCCTGGAGCGGGAGTTGGGCGTCCGGCTGCTCGACCGCACACCGCGCGGCACCCGGCTCACCGAGGCCGGGGAGACCTTCCTGCCGCAGGCCAGGGAGCTGCTGCGCAGTGCCGCCCGGGCTGCCGCCAGTGCCCGGTCGGCGGCCGGGCACGGCCCGTTCACCGTCGGCTACACCACCCACCAGATCGTCACCCCGGCCGTGCGCGAGCTGCGCCACCACCACCCGGAGGCCGACGTCCGCACCCTGCACGTGGACTGGAGCGAACCGCGGGCCGCGCTGCTGGACCACCGGGTCGACGTGGTGGTGACCCGGTTCGTGTTCACCGCCGACGGCCTGGACATCACGGTCCTCTACGACGAGCCGCGCGTCCTGCTGGTGCCGCTCGGCCACCGGCTGGCCGAGCGGGAGTCGGTCACCCTCGCCGAGTTCGCCGACGAGCCGCTCCCCCGCTTCGCCGGCGCCGACCGGATCGGGGCCAATCCGCCCGGCCACACCAACCTGGGCGCCCTGGTGGAGACGCTGGAGGACAAGCTGGAGCTGGTGGCGAGCGGTGAGGTGGTGTCCCTGGCCCCGGCCGGATTCCGCGACCACCTGCGGCCGGACATCGTCGCCGTCCCGATCGAGGACGCGGCGCCCCTCCAGGTGGTCCTCGCCGCCCGCACCGGCGCCCCGCATCCCCTGTTCCCGGCGTTCCGCCGCGCGGCGCAGGCCCACCTCGTCCCGTCCGGCGCCGCCCGCACCGGCAGGGCGGGCACCAGGGCCGGGGCCGTCCGATGAGCGGATCCGGGCGGGTCACGCTGACCGACGTGGCCGCCACCAGCGGTGTCTCGCGCGCCACGGTCGGCTTCGTCCTGAACGACGACCCGCGCCAGACCATCTCGGCCGCCACCCGCGACCGGGTACGGCAGGCCGCGCGCGACCTCGGCCACGTCCCGCACGGGGTGGCCCGCGCGCTGCGCGAGGGCAGCTCCCGGGTGGTGGTCCTGGACCTGGACCGGGGCCTGGAGGGCAACTACTCGCACAGCTACGTCCGCGGCCTCGACGAGGAACTCGCCGCGCACGGGCACGTTCTGCTGGTCCGGCACGGCCGGCACTCGGCGGAGGCGACCCGGCAGGTGCTGGACGCGATCACCCCGCGGGCCGTGATCCGGTTCGCCGAGCCCTATCTGACCGGTCACGACCTGGAGGACGGGGGCGGCGGCTGGCGGGACGGCCTCGCCGCGCACGCGGCCCTGCAGATCCGGCACCTCACCGAGCACGGGCACGCCCGGATCGCGCTGGCCCTGCCGGAGGAGGACTCCGCGCCGGCGCGGGCCCGGCGGCGGTTCGCCGAGCACACCGTGCACAGCCTGGGCCTGCCGCCCCTGGTGCCGTTCACGGTGCCCCGGCCCCGGCAGGCGGGCACCGGGGCGGTGGCCGCGCTGCGCGCGGCGCACCCGGACGTCACCGCGGTCGCCGCCTTCGACGACGACCTCGCGCTGCGCACCCTGACCGCCCTGCACGACCTCGGCCTGACCGTCCCCGGCGACCTGGCGGTGATCGGCTACGACGACACCGAGTACGGCGAGCTGAGCACGCCCGCCCTCACCACCGTGCACATCGACGCGGAGGCGCACGGCCGGCTGGCCGCGCGCACCGCGCTGGGGCTGGACGCGGCGGGGCTGGTGCCGACGCCGGCCCGGATCATCGTGCGGGACTCGGTCTGAGCATCGTGCGGGACCCGGTGTGAGCATCGTGCGGGACCCGGTGTGAACGGAGTCCCGCACGCGGGGTGCGGCACGGGCCGGGCCGTCAGCCCAGGTCCGTGCCCGTGGCCGTGCCGGTGTCCGCCGAGTCGTCGCCCCGCACCACGCACAGGGCCCAGATGATGAACCCGGAGAGCGCGATCATCACGACGGACCAGACCGGGTAGTACGGCAGGGACAGGAAGTTGGCGATGATCACCAGCGCGGCGATGGCCACACCGGCGCCGCGTGCCCACGCGGCCGGCTGGAAGAGGCCGATGCTGACGACCACGGCGATCACGCCCAGGACCAGGTGGATCCAGCCCCAGCTGGTGAGGTCGAACTTGAACACGTAGTTGGGGGTCGTGACGAAGACGTCGTCCTGCGCGATCGCCATGATGCCCCGGAACACGGCGAGCAGTCCGGCGATCAGGAGCATGACGCCGGCGAAGGCGGTCAGCCCTCCGGCCCACGCCATCTTGGCGGTGTGCTGGTGCGGGTGGTGAGCGGGATGTGTGGCGGTCATACGGCTGCCTCGATTCGTTCTCGGAGGGGGTGCTCAGCGCCCGTGGGCGGTGGGCACCGAGCCGGTGCGCTCGGCCGGCGGGTAGTCGCTCAGGACCAGCGCCTTGGCCTTGCGGAACTCCTCGTCCGAGATGTCACCGCGGGACTTCATCTCGGAGAGCTTGGCCAGTTCGTCGACGCTGCTGGTCTGACCGGGGCCGCCCTGCGCGGTCTGCCGGATGTACGACTCGAAGGCCTTCTGCTGGTCGCGGGCCTGGGCGATCTCCCGCTGTCCCATGCCCTTGCCGCGGGCGATCACATAGACGAGGACGCCCAGGAAGGGGACCACGATGCAGAGGGCCAGCCAGCCGGCCTTGGCCCAGCCGCCCATCGTGTCGTCGCGGAAGATGTCGACGATGATCCGGAACAGCAGGACCAGCCACATGATCCACAGGAAGAGCCACAGCATCGTCCAGAAGGCGCTCAGCAGCGGATAGTCGTATGCGAGGTAGGTCTGCGCGCTCATGTACGTCCTCCGTCCACGGCGCCGGCCGGTCGGCCGCGCCCTGCGGTCCCAGCGTGCGCACGGCGGGCGCCGGGGTTCCTCACCCGGTGCGGGTGATCGTGCGCCGCTGCGGTGACCGCGGCGCCGTCACTCCGGCAGGCGCCGCATCTCCACGACCCGCAGCCCCAGCGACATGCAGCGGTTGAGCAGGCCGTACAGATGCGCTTCGTCGACCACGGGGCCGAACAGGACCGTCTGGCCGGACATCGTGACGTGTTCCAACTCCGGGAAGGCCCGGGTCAGCGTCTCCGACATGGTCCCTTCGACACGGATCTCGTAGCGCATGAACCGTCTCCCGCCGCGGGTCTGCTGCGGTCTGTCCCGTGATCCTGCCTCCCGCGGCCGTCCGCCGGCCTCACCCGGCGCAGGTGAACCGGGGGGTGGGGCGGGCGGTGGTCACAGCAGTCCGCGCTCGCGGGCCCGGTGCACCGCGTCACCGCGCCGGCCCACGCCGAGTTTCCGGTAGACGCTCTTGAGGTGCGTCTTCACGGTGTTCACGGAGACGTACAGATCGGCGGCGATCTCCTGGGTGGACATCATCTGCGCCAGCCGCACGAGCACCTCGCGCTCGCGGCCGCTCAGCTCCTCGACGAGCGGCGGCGGGGAGTCGGCGCCGGGGCCGTCGCCGTAGAGCCAGCCCACGGCCAGGCCGTGCAGCGGCGGGGTGTCCAGGAGGCGGCGGATGCCGGGACCGGCGTCGAGGAACGGGCGCCGCAGCCGGTCCCGGCGTGCCTCCAGGAGGGCCCTGGCGAGCAGCTTGCCCGCGGTGCCGGTGTCCCCCGCCTCGGCCGCGGCGCGGGCCCGCACCAGGATGGCCCGGACCGTGACCCCGGGGCCGGTCCTGCCGTCCGCGCACAGCCGGTCGGCCGTCTCTACGGCTTCCTCGCGGTGACCGGCGGCGAGCCGTGCCCAGGCGACCTCCGCGGCGCACACCGGTGCGCCCGGACGGTCGATCCCGGCCAGCACCTCGGCGGCCGGACCGGTACGGCCCTCGGCGAGCAGGGCCGCCGCGGCGGCCAGGGCCGCGTCGGCCCTGGCCCAGGGCGAGGTCACC
This sequence comes from Streptomyces sp. NPDC054770, assembly GCF_053611985.1. Lineage (NCBI taxonomy): Bacteria > Bacillati > Actinomycetota > Actinomycetes > Kitasatosporales > Streptomycetaceae > Streptomyces > Streptomyces sp. NPDC054770. The sequence continues at coordinate 92,305 of NZ_JBSHBL010000034.1, read as the reverse complement.
TGGGCCCGGACGGCCGGACCGGCCGGGTGCGCGGCGGCTTCCGGGTCGCCGAGCGCGCGGTGCAGCCGGCCGGTCGTCAGGGCGCGGCACGCCTCGGTCACCGGGTCGGGCGCGCCGGGGCCGGGGCCGGACTCGGCGGCCTCGGCCAGCAGCGCCCGGGCCTGCTCCAGCTCGTCGCGGTCGACGGCCACGGCGGCCAGGACCAGCTGCCCGAGCCCGGCGCCGGGGAACGGGCGGCCGCCGCAGTGCCGGGTCGCGTCGGTCGCGGCCAGCGCCCGGCGCTCCGCGCGGTCGAGCCGGCCGTCGAGGTAGTCGAGCAGTGCCAGATGCCCGAGGCAGTCCTCCCGGGGCAGTTCGGTCAGGGCGTCACCGGGCAGGTCGGCCACCTCGGCCAGGGCGGCGCGCGCCGCGTCGAAGTGCCCGGCCCACACCCGGGCCGAGCCCACGTGGGTGAGGAGCAGGGCGGTGAGTTCGGGATGCTTGGCGAGCAGGTGGGCGGGCACCTCGCGGCGCAGTCGCGCGGCCTCGGCCATCGCCTGCTCGGCCCGGTCCGGGGAACCGGTCAGCCTGGCCGCGAGGGATTCCAGGAGCACGCAGCCCAGCCGGGCCGCGTCGGCGGTCGCGCCGGGGGTCAGGCTCTCTTCGGCACGGCCGAGGTGGGCCAGGCCGTGGTCGAGGTCGTGCGCGGACAGCTCACAGGCCGCGCGCACCAGGTCCACGGCGGCGCCGGTGGCCTCCGGGCCCATCCCGGAGAACAGGTCGGTGAGGTCGTCGGCGGGCAGGCCGGTGAGGAGCCGGCCGATCGCCAGGTCGTCGACGAGGGTGCCGGCGGTGCACTCCCAGTCGGCCGCCGCCGCGCCGTGGGCCAGCGCCTCGGGTACGGCGCCGTGGGCCCGCAGCCACCAGGCGGCACGCCGGTGGAGTTCGGGTTCGAGCCCCGGGGAGCGCGCCCGCAGATGGACCCGGAGGATCTCCCCGAACAGCGGATGCAGCCGGTACCAGGAGTGTCCGAGGTCCTCGACGAAGGCGTTCTGCCGGCACAGTCCGGCCAGCAGCGGCCCGGCGTCCGGACGGCCGGTCAGCGCCTCCGCCAGCTCGGGGCCGAACCGGTCCAGGACGCTGACGCTCAGCAGCAGGTCCCGCGTCTCGGGCGGCTGCCGTCCGACCACCTCGGCGAGGAGGAAGTCGGCGATGGTGCTGTGGCCGGCCTCGAACTCCTTCAGATACGTCTCCGGATCCGTGCTCTGCTGGGCGGCCAGGGCGCTCAGGCGCAGTCCGGCCGCCCAGCCCCGGGTGCGCTCCACCAGGGCGCGGGCGGCGTCGGCGGGCAGCCGCAGGCCGTGCCGGGCCAGCAGGTCGGCCGCCTCCTCGGGGGTGAAGGCCAGCTCCTGGTTCCTGATCTCGGTCATGGCCGCCGCCGCCCGGTAGCGGTGCAGGGGCAGCAGGGGTTCGGTGCGGGTGACCAGGATCAGCCGCAGGCCCCGTCCGGCGTGGTGCAGGACGAACTCCAGCTGCTCGGCCGTCTCCGGGGCGGCCAGCCGGTCGAACTCGTCGAGGACCAGGATCGCCGGCCGGTCGCGTCCGTTCAGCTCGTCGGCGAGGCGGGCCAGCAGCCGGTGGTCGACCATGCGGACGTCCCCGGGAGAGCCGCCGGCTCCGGCGGGCAGCGGTGTTCCGGCGGTGTGCAGGGCGTGCAGCACATAGGCCCAGAACATGCCGGGTCCCTGGTCGCCCGCCTCGTTGGTGAGCCAGGCGACGGGTTGTCCGAGCCGGGCGGCCCAGTCGGCGACGAGGAGGGTCTTGCCGGCCCCGGCCGCGCCGTTGACCATGGTCAGCGGGGTGTCGAGGGCCTGGTCGAGGTGTGCGGTCAGCCTGGGTCTGCGGACGAAGGTGGCGGGCCTTGCCGGTACGGCGAACCGGGTGCGCAGAAACGGCTCCCCCAGTGGGTCGGCGTACCCGACGGCCGGTCCCCGTGTGCTGTCGTCCCTCGCGGCCACAGAGATCACCTCCCGGATCCGGTCGGCCGTGGTCGGCGCTCCACACGATCAGGATCCCAGTGTTGGCGCCGCCGCGCAGACCGCACGGCCGGCGCCGCCGTGCGGGGCGTAGGTGGACCTGCGGCCCGGCGTCAGGGCAGCTGCGCGTCCGGGTCCCGGTGGGGTGGCGGGCTGCCGAGGCGGGTGGCGAGGAACGGCTCCTGGGCGAGGACCGCTCCGGTGCTGACGCTGACGGTGACGACCAGGCAGACCACGATCAGCCAGGACAGGAGCACGAACACCGAACCCACGGGGCCGTACTCGGCCACGGTGCGGTCGAGCGTCCGCGGCAGGTACAGCCGGGCGGTCGCGGTCAGGGCGGTGAGGGCGGCCGCCGTGATCAGGGCGCCGGGCAGCAGGGGCCGCCAGCCGATCCGGCCGCCGAGGAGCAGGTGCTGCGTCCACCACCACAGGCCGATCTGGCAGATGAGGGTCACCGGGATGCCCAGCCAGAATCCCAGGCCGAGGCCGTTGTGCAGGGTGCCCTGCACGAGCAGGGCACCGATCCACAGGGCGAGCCAGGCCACCCAGCGCCAGGGGGCGACCCGGGTACCGCCCCGGGGGATCTCCCAGGCGCGTTTGCACAGCCGCTGCACGGCCCGGCTGACGGCGGTGGCCGAGATCAGCACCATGAGTCCGCCGATCACGCCGGTGGTCTGCCGCAGGCTCTCGTTCGGAGGCTGCATCAGCTGCTGGACCCCGGTGTCGATCGGGCCGGTCAGTCCGAACACCGAGCGCATGGAGCGGAGCAGCTGGTCGCGGACGACCGGCGGGGCGTAGGCGGCGAACACGAAGAGCAGCGGGACGGCGGTCAGGAAGCACTGGGCGGCCAGGCGGGTGGCGGTGTCGAAGATGTTCACGGACACCATGCGATCGGCGAGGTGCGTGACGACCGGGAAGCGGACCTCCGCCCGCCGGTGCGCGGCTTTCGCGGCGGCGACCAGGCGTGCGGTCCGCGCCCGCCACCGGGACACGCGGGACCGGAACCGGTCGCGCCGCGGTCGCCCCCTGGTCGGCATGGAGTGCTCCTTTCCCTGCCGTCCAGGGTGCGGGGCGGGCGGCGCGACGGCACCCCGTGCCGTGCACGTGCCGTCAGGCCAGCTGCCGGGCGAACGCCTCGTAGGCGCGCTCGTCGAAGAGCACGAACCGCACCTCCTCGACGGCGGTGTCCGCGTCCCGCACGGTCGCGACGGCGATCCGGGCGCCGTCGTCCATCGGCCAGCCGTAGATCCCGGTGGAGACGGCGGGGAACGCGACCGTACGGGCGCCGAGTTCGTCGGCGCGCCTGAGGGACTCGCGGTAGCAGGAGGCCAGCAGCTCGGAGCGGTCCTCGCTCTTGGAGTGGACGGGGCCGACGGTGTGGATGACCCACTGGGCGTCGAGGTCGCCGGCCGTGGTGGCGACCGCCTGTCCGGTGGGCAGGCCCTTGCCGTAGTGCGAGGCGCGCAGCTTGCGGCAGTCCGCCAGGACGGCCGGGCCGCCGCGGCGGTGGATGGCGCCGTCCACGCCTCCGCCGCCGAGCAGGGAGGAGTTGGCCGCGTTGACGATGGCGTCGACGCTCTGCCGGGTGATGTCGCCCTGGACGAGGGTGATACGGGTCATGACTGGCGCAGCCTCCTCCACACGGCCTTCGCCGCGTTGTGCCCCGACATGCCGTGCACGCCGGGTCCTGGCGGGGTGGCCGACGAGCAGATGAAGACGGCGGGGTGCGGGGTGCTGTACGGGTACAGGGACAGTTTGGGGCGCAGCATGATCTGCAGGCCGGAGACCGCGCCGGTGCCGATGTCACCGCCGACGTAGTTGGCGTTGCGGGCGGCGAGTTCGGCGGGTCCCGCGGTGGCGCGGGCCAGCACGCGGTCGCGGAACCCCGGGGCGAAGCGCTCCAGTTGACGCTCCATCACCTCGGTGAGGTCGCCGGTCCAGCCGCTCGGCACATGGGCGTACGCCCAGAAGACCTGCTTGCCCGCGGGGGCGCGGCCCGGGTCCACGACACTGGGCTGCACGGTGATCATGAACGGCCGGTCGGGGGCGCGGCCCTCGCGGGCGGCGGCGCGCAGGGCGGTGCCGATCTCCGCGCTGTCCGCGCCGATCTGCACGGTCCCGGCGCGGCGGGCCTCCGGTGCCGTCCAGGGGACCGGCCCGTCCAGCGCGTAGTCGATCTTGAAGACGCCCGGGCCGTACCGGTAGCCCTGGTAGTAGGTGCCGAAGCCGGCGATGCGGGCCAGGGCGGTGGGCGAGGTGTCGAAGATGTACGACCGCGCGGGCGGCAGGTCGTCGAGGCGCTTGACCTCGTAGTCGGTGTGGATCGCGCCGCCGAGGTCCGTGAGGTAGCCGGCGAGGGCGTCGGAGATGGCCTGGGAGCCGCCGCGGGCCACCGGCCAGCCGCGGGCGTGCGCGGCGAGCGCGAAGACCAGGCCGACGGCGCCGGTCGCGAAGCCGCTGAGCGGGGCCATGACGTGGGCGACGAGACCGGCGAAGAGAGTACGGGCCCGCTCGTCGCGGAAGCGGTGCAGCAGCAGGCTGGCGGGCGGCAGCCCGGCCAGGCCGAACCGGGCGAGGGTGACCGGGTCGCGCGGCAGCGCGGTCAGCGGCAGGGACATGAAGTCCCGGGCCAGGGTGTCCCACTTGGGCAGGAACGGCTCGACCAGCCTGCGGTAGGTGCCCGCGTCACGCGGGCCGAAGGAGGCCGCGGTCTCGGCGACCGAGCGGGCCAGCACGGCCGCGCGGCCGTCGGGGAACGGGTGCGCCATCGGCAGGTCCGCGTGCAGCCACTCCAGGCCGTACCGCTCCAGGGGCAGGGCACGGAACGCCGGCGAGTTGATGCCGAGCGGGTGGGCCGCCGAGCACGGGTCGTGCCGGAAGCCGGGGAGCGTGAGCTCCTCGGTGCGGGCGCCGCCGCCCACGGTGTCCCGCGCCTCGAAGAGCGCCACGGAGAAACCGCGCCGGGCCAGCTCCACGGCGGCCGTCAGGCCGTTCGGCCCCGCCCCCACCACGACCGCATCGAGCATCGACGGCACCTTCGGACCCCTTCGTCAGCCGATGGCCACTCGGCTTCAGGATATGCCGGAGGACTGACACTCCCCTCGCTCGGGTTACCAGTGCGGGTTGCGCAGCAGGTCCACGATCCGGTGGGCGGTGGCCGCGTCGCGGGCCGCGGTGAACGGCAGGGTGTTGCCGCCCGTGATCCGGAACGGCTCACCCGCGAGCGTCAGGTGGGCGCCGCCCGCCTCCTCGACAAGGAGCAGCCCGGCGGCATGGTCCCAGGCGGCCTCCCAGGAGAACCCGGTGGCGTCCAACTCGCCCCGGGCGACGGCGAGATACTCCAGGCCCGCCGAACCGCAGGCGCGCGGGGCCACGCCGTCGACCCACAGGGCGTGCAGCGCGCGCTTCTGCGCGTCGGTCGTGTAGTCCGGGTGCGAGGTGGCTATGCGCAGGTCCCGGCCCGCCTCGGGCGTACCGGCGAGCAGCCGCTCGCCGTCGAGGAAGGCGCCCTTCCCCCGTACCGCCGTGGCGAGTTGGTCGCGGGCCGGGGCGTAGGTCCAGGAGGCGAGCAGGGTGCCCCGGTGGGCGAGCGCCACCAGGGTGCAGAAGCCGTCCTCGCCGCGGACGAACTGGCGGGTGCCGTCGACCGGGTCGACGATCCACACCGGCGCGTCGCCCTGGAGCGCGTCGTAGGTCTCCGGGTCGGCGTGCACCGCCTCCTCGCCGACCACGACGGAGCCGGGCAGGAGCGGGCCGAGCGTCGCGGTGAGATACCGCTCGGCGAGCCGGTCGGCGTCCGTCACCAGGTCGTGCGGGCCGCTCTTCTGGTCGATCTCGTGGTCGGCGAGCCGGCGCCAGCGGGGCAGGATCTCGGTCCGGGCGGCCTTGCGGATGGCGTCCTCGACGTCACCGGCGTGCTGGAGGAGAAACTCGTCGATGGTCTCCGTGGTCTCCGTTGCTTCGATCATGCCTCCATGAGAGCACGCGGCACTGACAATCCTCGCCGCCTGGATGCACGGAACATGGAATACGGACGAACAACCGGTGCCACCGGCGGCCGGACCGTCGTCAGCGCCCCACCGCGTAGCCCTGCATCCCGCGCGGGTTGGCCGCCGCCGACAGCACCCCTGTCTCCGGGTCCCGCGCCACCGCGCACAGCCGCCCCTCCGACCAGCCCGGACCGACCGTCACGTCGTGGCCGCGCCGCCGCAGTTCCGCCACCACGCCGGCGTCCGTGCGCGATTCGACGGTCAGGCTCCCGGGGCGGCGGCCGCGCGGGTAGAAGGAGCTGGGGAAGCTGTCGTTGTGCCAGTTCGGGGCGTCGATCGCACCCTGGAGGTCGAGGCCGCCGCGGACCTCGCCGCGCAGCGCCACGGCGAGGAAGAAGTGCAGCTGCCACTGGTCCTGCTGGTCGCCGCCGGGCGTGCCGAAGGCCAGCACCGGGACGCCGTCGCGCAGGGCGATCGACGGGCTGAGGGTGGTGCGGGGGCGGCGGCCGGGCGTGAGGGAGTTCGGCAGGCCCTCCTCCAGCCAGGTCATCTGGAGCCGGGTGCCCAGCGGGAAGCCCAGCTCGGGGACGACGGGGTTGGACTGGAGCCAGCCGCCGCTCGGGGTGGCCGCGATCAGGTTGCCCCAGCGGTCGACGACGTCCAGGTGGCAGGTGTCGCCCCGGGTGCTGCCGTCGGCGGCGACCTGCGCGACCGTCGGCTCACCGGCGCCCAGCGGATCGAAGGCGGTGCCCCCGCCGGCCGCCACGCGCGCGTACCCGGGCAGCCGGGGCGCGCGCCCGCCGGGGCGGCCGGGCCGCAGTCCGTCGGAGGCCTTGGCGCCGATGAGCTCCCGCCGCCCGGCGTTGTACTCGTCCGAGAGCAGCTCGGCCAGCGGCACCTCGGCCGCGTCCCCGTACCAGGCCTCGCGGTCGGCCATGGCGAGCTTGCAGCCCTCGACCAGGAGGTGGACGTAGTCGGCCGACCCGTACCCGGGCAGCTCGGGGGGCAGCAGGGCGAGCTGCTGGAGGAAGGCCGGGCCCTGGCTCCAGGGGCCGGCCTTGCACACGGTCCAGCCGTGCCAGTCGTAGGACACCGGGCTCTCGTAGCTGGCGGACCAGCCGGCCAGGTCGGCGGCGGTGAGGGTGCCGGTGTGCCGGGCGCCGCTGGTGTCCATGGCGGGGCGGGCGGCCTGCCGGACCAGGGCCTCGGCGATGAAGCCGGTGCGCCACACCTCGCGGGCCGCGTCGATCCGGGCCTCCCGGTCGCCGGCGCCCGCGGTCTCGGCGAGCAGCCGTTTCCAGGTGGCGGCGAGGGCGGGGTTGCGCAGGAGCTCACCGGTGCGGGGTGCCCGGCCGCCGGGCAGGTAGAGCTCGGCCGACGACGTCCACTCGGTCTCGAAGAGCCTGCGGACGCTGTCCACCGTCGCGCCGACGTTCTCCACGGGCGGGTGCCCGTCCTCGGCGTACCCGATGGCGTACCGGAGGACCTCGTCCAGGGTCTTGGTGCCGTGGTCGCGCAGCAGGAGCAGCCAGGCGTCGAAGGCACCGGGGACGGCCGCGGCCAGCGGGCCGGTGCCGGGGACGAGGTCCAGGCCGAGCCCCCGGTAGTGGGCGACGGTGGCGCCGGCCGGGGCCACGCCCTGTCCGCACAGCACCCGCACCTCGCCGCCGGCCGGGGCGAACAGGATCGGCACCTCGCCGGCCGGTCCGTTGAGGTGCGGCTCGACCACGTGCAGGACGAAGGCGCCGGCGACGGCCGCGTCGTACGCGTTGCCGCCGCTCTCCAGGACCGCCATCGCCGACTGGGAGGCCAGCCAGTGCGTGGACGAGACCATGCCGAAGGATCCCTGGAGCGTCGGTCGGGTGCTGAACTGCATCTCTCACCTCGGCGTTCGGGTTCGTCAGCCGGCCTCACGAGTACCGATCGGACAGCAGACTACCGATCCGGGTGCGCCCTACGGGGGGGGCGGCGGGAGGCGCACTCTCGCCCTCGCCGCTCCCCGTCACTCGTCGGAGTCGGGCTTGCTGGTCGCCGCCGCGTAGGCCTGGGCCGGCGTCATCGCGACCCCGTTAAGGCTGACCGTCTTGTAGGGGCTGACCTTGGCGCAGGTCTTGGAGTCGTTGGCGGTGGAGGCGTTGGCGTTGGCGACGGCTGCCTTGGTGTCACCGGAGCTGGCCGGGTAGGTGGTGCCGCTCGTCCAGTCGCTGCCGATCACCAGGGTCACGCCGGTGCCGCTGCCCGACTTGAGGTGCGAGCTCGGTACGTCGAGGGCCTTGGCGACGGTCTGCGCCTCGGCCTTGTCACCGCTGCCGTAGGTCAGGGTGGTCGTGGTCGCGGAGCTCGGGGCGTTGGCCGTGCTCGTGCCGGTGCTGAAGCCCTGGGAGATCAGGGAGTTCGCGATGGCGGAGGCGCGGCCCGTGATGCCGGTGCCGTTCTCGACGGTCACGGCGATCTGGGACGCGGGAACGGTCGCGGTGGGCGTCGGTTTCGCACTGGCCGTCGCCGAGGCCGCCGACGACTTCTTGCCCGAACTGGTGGTCAGGGACTGGTCGTTGGCCATCGTGGCGAACAGGTCCTTGGCGCCGTTGCCGACCACCACGCGGTTGCTGTTGTTGGGGTCGGGCGCGGTCTGCATGGTCGTGAAGGTCATCCGCTTGGTGGGGACCTTGTTCACGTCGGCCGCCAGCGAGATCAGCTTCTTGACGGTGCCGAGGCCGTCGTCCACGGTCAGCGCCTTGGTGGCGGCGTCCGCGAGGCTGTAGACCGCGGCGGGGTCGGTGAGGGTGCCCGCACTCTTGAACTTGCGGATCATCGCGCTGAGGAAGATGTGCTGGGAGACGGTACGGCCGAGGTCGCTGCCGTCGCCGAAGCCGTGCCGGGAGCGGACGAACTCCAGCGCGGCCTGCCCCTTGAGGGTGTGGCTGCCCTTGGACAGCTTCAGGTGCGAGTACGTGTCGTACACGTTGGAGCTCACGCACACCGAGACACCGCCGACCGCGTCGGACATCTTGACCACACCGGAGAAGTCCAGCTTCACGAAGTGGTCGATGGGGATGCCGGTGAGCTGGTGCACGGTGGCGACCTGGCAGGCGGCGCCGTACTGGAGGGCGCTGTTGACCTGGCCGTAGTAGCCGGAGGTGGACTGGCCGCTCGAACTGTCCTTGCACGCGGGGACGTCGACCATGGTGTCGCGGGGGATGCTCATGACCGTCGCGTTGGAGCGGTCGGCGGATATGTGGACGACCATCTCCACGTCCGCGTTGCCGTTGCCGGTCTGCACCCCGGTCTGGGAACAGCCGCCGCCGAGCTTGCAGTCGGTCTTGCTGGTCCGCGCGTCCGAGCCGATCACCAGGATGTTGATCGGGGTCCGGCCGAAGGCGTCGGCCTTCTCGGTACCGCCCTTGCCGTCCAGGGAGACGCTGTTGATGTTGCCGTTGAGGTGCTGGTAGAACCACCAGCCGGCGCCGGCCGTGACCAGGACCAGGACGGCCGTGCACAGGCCGAGGATCTTCATGACCCGCTTGCCGCGGCCCGCCGGTCTGGCCCGCCGGGAGCCCCTGCTACCGCGGGTCTTGGCCGCCTGCCGGGCGGCGGCCCGGCCGCCGTGCGGCCGCGTCCCGTCGGGCAGGGCTCCGCGCTGTCCGGGCACCCGGTCGGTGCGGCTGCGCGTGGCCTGGCCTCCCGGGCCGTCCCACGGGTCGGTCATCTTCCACTCCCATGAACGGTCGGGTCCGTCTGCGGGCACGGTCGGGCGCGAGGTGGGCCCGTTCGGGTTGCGTGATTGCGCAATCTAACAAATCCATAGCTGCGGCAGCACAGACCCCACCACATTTCACAGGTGAGGGATCTCATGAAACCTCCGGGACACACCTGCCGTCGCCCCTCGCGCACCGGCCCGTGGCCGCGCGGTCAGACGCCGGCCTCGTACAACCGCCGCACCGGCGCCGGGGCCTGGTGGGAGCGCGCGGTCAGCTGCCCGACGGTCACCCGCACCACGGTCACGATGTCCGGATCGCCCACGTAGTAGACCTGCCGCCGCCCCTCCCGCCGGGACCGCACCAGGCCGGCCAGCTTGAGTTTGGCCAGGTGCTGGCTGACCGCAGGCAGGGCGCCACCGACCCGGTCGGCGAGGCGCGTCACATCGCTCTCGCCCTGGGACAGCACCCACATGATGTGCAGCCGGGCCGGCGAGGCGAGTAGCCCGAACACTGCGGCCGCCTCCGTCAGCACCCCGTCGGAGAGGTCCGCGAAGCCCTCGACGTCCTCCCCCACAACTCACTCCCTCCCGCCACGTTCCCCGCACAGTCGCCCACTCAGTGTAGCCGCGCCGTCACCCCTCCCGTACGGCCTCCCCGCAATGCCCGGCATGTCCCTCCACGCTTGCGCAACAACGCAACTCGGCAGGGCGGTACCCGTACTCCCACGGGGCGCCGGACGGCTCGACGGTGACTCCGGTCACCCTCGGAGGCCGGATGCAGTCACGACATTCCGGATGTACAAGGACCGCGGACATACGACATTCCGGATGTAGAGGGACGGCCCCCGGCCGCCGTCAACAGGGCGCCGGGCCCTGCCCGCAGGCAAGGCATCGATTCCACTTCCGCCCCACAGGGACTCGTGTGAAACTGGCGTCCCGTCCGCAGTGTGGACTCCTCCGCACACCGTCCCCCAGCGAGAAGTGCGACTTGCGTTCTCTTCCACTGCCGCTCGCCCTCACCGCGCGCCTGACGCCGGTCGCCGTGCTCGCCTGTGCGGGCTGGGTGATGGCGTCGGGCCCGGACACGACGACGTCCACCAGCGCCTCCGGTGACACCTCGGCCCAGCAGACGGCCGGCCAGTCGGGGAGCGACGCCCCGTCGACGTCCTCCGCCTCGACGGCGGCCGCCAAGACGTACTCCGCCGCTCCCGCCCCCTGCGGCAGCATCCCCGTGGCCACCATCAAGTCGCTGGTGCCCGGCGCGAAGACGGCCGGCAAGGAGATCCCCTCCACGGACACCAAGCTGCGCCGCACCTGCTCCTGGAACGCGCTCAAGGGGTACGACTACCGCTGGCTCGACGTCTCCTTCGAGATCATGGACACGGATACGGCGGCCGCCAAGGAGTACAAGGACCGGGTCGCCGAGAAGAGCGGCGGCGGGGCCGTGCCGGGGCTCGGCGACAGCGGCTACTCGGTCGTGAACCTCACCACCGAGGACAAGCAGCAGACCCGTGAGGGCGTGGTGATGGCCCAGGTCTCCAACGCGCTGGTGGTCGTCACCTACAACGGCAGCGACTTCGAGTCCAAGAAGGCGCCCGGCACGGACGTGATCAACAAGGGTGCCATCAAGGCGGCGAAGAGCGCGGTGACCGCGTTGAAGGGCAGCCAGTAGCCGGACCGGCTGCCCTTCGTCCGCACGCCGTGCCGCCTGCTCATGCCTCCTTGGGCCGCACCAGCCGGGTCAGCCCCAGGTACAGCACCATGGACGTGCCGAGACCGACCGCCCAGCCGTAGTCGGCGAGCGAGGACAGGGCCGGGACGGGACGGCCGTCGATCAGCGGTTTGAAGCTGGCGCCGCCGATCGCGAGGATGCCGCCGACCAGGAAGGCGACGACCGCCCGCCAGTTCCAGCCGCCGTCGTACCAGTAACGGCCGCCCGTGCGGTACAGGTCGGTCAGGTCGAGGCGGGTGCGGCGCAGGATCCAGTAGTCGGCGATGAGGATGCCGGCGACCGTGCCGAGCAGACCGCCGACCAGGCCGAGCCAGGTGAAGATGTAGCCCTGCGGGTCGGAGTACAGCTTCCACGGGAAGATCAGCACGCCGAGGACGCAGGTGGCCAGCGCGCCGGTGCGGAAACTGATCTTCCGGGGCGCGATGTTGGAGAAGTCGAAGGCGGGCGAGACCAGGTTGGCCGCGATGTTCACGGAGAGCGTCGCGACGAGGACGGTGACCAGGGCGTAGAGCAGGCCGATCACGTTGTCCGTCTTGGCGGCCAGCTGCACCGGGTCCCAGATGGGCTCCCCGTAGACGGCCTGCGAGCCGGAGGTCACCAGGACGGAGAGGAAGGCGAAGAGGGTCATGGTGGTGGGCAGGCCGAGGGCCTGGCCCCGGGTCTGGGCCTTCTGGCTCCTGCCGTACCGGGTGAAGTCGGGGATGTTCAGCGACAGCGTCGACCAGAAGCCGATCATGCCCATCAGGGACGGCCAGAAGATCTTCCAGAAGCCGCCGCCCCAGCCGAGCTTGGAGGGCTGGTCGAAGAGCGGGCCGAGGCCGCCCGCCTTGTTGCTGATCCAGATCAGCATCACGACGGCGCCGACGATCACGAAGGGCGCCGCCCAGTTCTCGAAGCGGCGGATGGTGTCCATGCCCCGGTAGATGATCGCGACCTGGAGCACCCAGAAGAGCCCGAACGACAGCCACATGGTCCAGGCGTAGCCGCCGATGTGCGAGGCGTTGGCCCAGCTGTCGCCGATCAGTTTGCCGGCGAGGAAGTAGATGGCCTCGCCGCCGATCCAGGTCTGGATGCCGAACCAGCCGCAGGCCACCAACGCCCTTACGACGGCCGGCAGGTTGGCGCCGCGCACGCCGAAGGAGGCACGGGCGAAGACCGGGAAGGGGATGCCGTACTTCGGCCCGGCGTGCCCGGTGAGCAGCATCGGGACGAGGACGATCAGGTTGGCGAGGGCGATGGTGAACACGGCCTGTTTCCAGTCCATGCCGACCGCGATGAGCCCGGAGGCGAGGGTCCAGGAGGCCGTGTTGTGGGCCATACCGACCCAGAGCGCGGAGAAGTTGTACGTGGTCCAGGTGCGCTTCTCGATGGGGACCGGCAGCAGGTCCTCGTTGGCGTACGGACCGCTCGGCGGCGGGGAGCCCGGGGTGAGCTCGACGCGCCCGTCGGGGAGGGAGACTTGACCGGAGATGGGTATGGCCGAGGGAGCGGTGTCGGTCATGGGCAGGCCAATCGGGGTGAGGTGGGACGGGAGAGAGGCCGTGCGGGCGGGGCGGGGGGTACGCGCGTGCGGGGTGCGCCCTGACCCCCTTCCCGGGACGGCGGGAAGGGGGAGACCAACTGCCAGGTGCGGGCTAGCCGTTGACGGCCGGGATGACCTTCGTCCCGTACGCGTCGATGGTGGCCTCCTGGGCGTCGTGCATGTCGTAGACGGCGAACTGGTCGACGCCCAGCTCGCGCAGGGCGTTCAGCTTCTCGATGTGCTTCTCGGCCGGGCCGATGACGCAGAAACGGTCGACGATCTCGTCGGGGACGAACTCGGTGTCGGGGTTGCCGCTGCGCCCGTGGTGCGAGTAGTCGTACCCCTGGCGGGCCTTGATGTAGTCGGTGAGTTCGTCGGGTACGGCGGCGGAGTGCTCGCCGTACTTGGCGACCAGGTCGGCGACGTGGTTGCCGACCATGCCGCCGAACCAGCGGCACTGGTCTCGGGCGTGGGCGAGGGCCTCGGGCGAGTCGTCCTCGGTCACGTAGGCCGGGGCCGCGACGCAGACGGTCACCTCGGACGGGTCGCGTCCGGCGGCCACGGCCGCGTCCTTCACCGCCTTGACCATGTACTCGGTGAGGTAGAGGTCGGAGAGCTGGAGGATGAACCCGTCGGCCTCCTCACCGGTCATCTTCAGGGCCTTCGGACCGTACGCGGCCATCCAGACGGGGAGTTGGGCGCCCGGTTTGACCCACGGGAACCTGACGACGGTACCGCCGAGGTCGGCCTCGTCGCCTCGGCCGAGGGCCCGGATGACCTTCATGGCCTCGCTGATCCGGGCGAGGGTGTTGGGCTTGCGGCCGGCCACCCGCATCGCGGAGTCGCCGCGGCCGATGCCGCAGACCGTGCGGTTGCCGAACATGTCGTTGAGGGTCGCGAAGGTGGAGGCGGTGACCTCCCAGGTGCGGGTGCCCGGGTTGGTGACCATCGGGCCGACCGTCAACTTGCTCGTGTTGGCGAGGATCTGACTGTAGATCACGAACGGCTCCTGCCAGAGCACGGCGGAGTCGAAGGTCCAGCCGTAGCGGAAGCCGTTGCGTTCGGCCCGTTTCATCAGGCTGACGACCCGGGAGGCCGGCGGGTCGGTCTGCAGGACGAGTCCGAAGTCCATGGGCGCGTCTCCTAGTTGAGGTACTGACAGGTGGAGCGCGGGGTGTAGACGCCGTGCCCGGCGTGTCCGGTGTACTCCCGCTCGGTGATGACGGGTTCGCCGCGCGAGAGGACCGTCTCGACCCGGCCGGTCAGGCGCTTGCCCTCGTATGCCGAGTAGTCGACGTTCATGTGGTGGGTCTCGGCGGAGACGACCTGCTCTGCATGGGGGTCGTAGATGACGACGTCCGCGTCGGCGCCCGGGGTGATGGTGCCCTTCTTCGGATACATGCCGAACATCCGGGCCGGGGTGGCGCAGGCGATCTCGATCCAGCGGCGGCGCGAGATGTGCCCGTCGACGACGGCCTGGTGGAGCAGGTCCATGCGGTTCTCGACGCCGGGCAGGCCGTTGGGGATCTTCGAGAAGTCGCCGCGGCCCAGCTCCTTCTGGCCGACGAAGCAGAAGGGGCAGTGGTCGGTGGAGACGACCTGGAGGTCGTTGGTCCGAAGGCCCTGCCAGAGCTTGGCCTGGTGCTCCTTGGGGCGAAGAGGCGTGCTGCACACGTACTTCGCGCCCTCGAAGTCGGGCTCGGCGAGATTGTCGGTGGAGAGGAAGAGGTACTGCGGGCAGGTCTCGCCGAAGACGGGGAGCCCTTCGTCGCGGGCCCGGGCCAGCTCGGCGACCGCCTCCATCGCCGACACGTGTACGACGTACAGGGGTGCGCCGGCGACCTGGGCGAGCTTGATGGCGCGGTGCGTGGCCTCGGCTTCGAGGAGCGCCTTGCGCACCTCGCCGTGGTAGCGGGGGTCGGTCTCCCCGCGCGCCAGCGCCTGTTCCACGAGGACGTCGATGGCGATGCCGTTCTCGGCGTGCATCATGATCAGACCGCCGTTCTCGGCGGAGCGCTGCATGGCGCGCAGGATCTGGCCGTCGTCGGAGTAGAAGACGCCCGGGTAGGCCATGAACTGCTTGAAGGAGGTCACCCCCTCCTCCACCAGCAGGTCCATCTCCTTGAGCGTCTCCTGGTTCACATCGGAGACGATCATGTGGAAGCCGTAGTCGATCGCGCAGTTGCCCTCGGCCTTGGCGTGCCAGGCGTCCAGCCCCTCGCGCAGGCTGTGGCCGACGCTCTGCACGGCGAAGTCGACGATGGTGGTCGTACCGCCCCAGGCGGCGGCCCGGGTGCCGGTCTCGAAGGTGTCGGAGGCGAAGGTGCCGCCGAACGGCAGCTCCATGTGGGTGTGGGCGTCGACGCCGCCCGGGATGACGTACTTGCCGGTGGCGTCGATGGTCCGCTCGGCGGTGAAGGCCTCGGCGGCGGGGGTGCCGGTCGCCGCGAGGGCGGCGATGCGGCCGTCCTCGATCAGGACGTCGGCGTGGATCTCGTCGGACGCGGTGATGACGAGTCCGCCACGGATGAGAGTGCGGCCGACCATGGGGTCACGCTCCGTTCGGTTGTCGGGACAGTGCCGGTCGTCGGTGGCTGGTCGCGCAGTTCCCCGCGCCCCTTCGGGGGCGCGATCTTCGGGGGCGCGGTCAGGGAGCCGTCAGTGGGGCGTACGCGTCCGGGCGGCGGTCGCGGAAGAACTGCCAGCGGTCGCGGACCTCGCGGAGCTTGGCCAGGTCCAGGTCGCGGACGACGAGTTCGGTCTCCTTGTCGGAGGCGACCTCGCCGACGAACCGGGCCTCCGGGTCCACGAAGTAGGAGGTCCCGTAGAAGTCGTTGTCGCCCAGGTCCTCCACGCCGACCCGGTTGATCGCGCCGACGAAGTACTCGTTGGCGACGGCCGCCGCCGGCTGCTCCAACTGCCAGAGGTAGCGGGAGAGTCCGCGCGAGGTGGCCGACGGGTTGAAGACGATCTCGGCGCCCGCGAGGCCCAACGCCCGCCAGCCTTCCGGGAAGTGGCGGTCGTAGCAGATGTAGACGCCGATCTTCCCGACGGCCGTCTCGAAGATCGGCCAGCCCGCGTTCCCCGGGCGGAAGTAGAACTTCTCCCAGAATCCGGGGACCTGGGGGATGTGGTGCTTGCGGTACTTGCCGAGGTACGAGCCGTCGGCGTCGATCACGGCGGCGGTGTTGTAGAGGACGCCGGGCTGTTCCTCCTCGTACACCGGCAGGATCAGGACGAGACCCAGTTCGCGGGCGAGGGCCTGGAAACGCTGGACGATCGGGCCGTCCGGGACCTGCTCGGCGTACTCGTAGAAGGCCTTGTCCTGGACCTGGCAGAAGTAGGGCCCGTAGAACAGCTCCTGGAAGCACAGGACCTGGGCGCCCTGCGCGGCCGCGTCGCGGGCCGCCTGCTCGTGGACCTGGATCATCGACTCCTTGTCGCCGGTCCAGGCGGTCTGGAAGAGGGCGGCACGAATCACTCGGCTCATCGGGACCTCCGGTCGCTCGGGCGTGTGTCGCTCGATGTGCGAGGAGCCTAGGAAGTCCGAAAGCGGGCTTTGAGTGCCATCGTGTCACGTCTGCGGGCGTCCGGCGTGCCACCGTGTCACGCTGCCGCTGGCCCATGTTTCACCGCCGTTTTCCCAGGTCGTCACAGGTTTCACTGCTGTTGCGCGTCGTGCGCGAGGAGTGCGATGTGCACGGAGGCCGCCTGCTCGAAGTCGTCGAGGTCGACTCCGAGCCGGGTCTGTATCGCCTCCAGCCGGCGGTAGAGCGCGGGCCGGGAGACGTGGTGGAGCTGGGCGGTGCGGGACTTGTTGCGGCCGGTGGCGAGGTAGGTCCGCAGGACGCCAAGGAGGTCCTGGTCGCTGCCGGTCCCGCACAGCAGCCCGTCCAGCTCGCGCTCGGCGAACGACTGGACGTGCGGGTCGTCGCGCAGCAGCCGGATCAGGCCGCGCAGGTGGACGTCCCTGAGGCGGACGACGGCCGGGAGGTCGAGGGCGGCGGCGGTGTCGGCGACCGCGTCGGCGACGTGCTGGGCCTCGCGCAGACCGACGGGCACGTCGTCCCACACGGTCCTGGCGCCCGCGGCTGCGACCACCGCCCGGGGCCCCGCCGACTCGTCGTGCAGCCGGGCGGCGAAGTGCGCGGCGAGCGCGTCGGCGTCCTGGTCGCGGGCGAGGCTGAGGAGTACGGCGGTGGTCCGCTCGGTGAGTTCGGCGACGAGTCCGGGCAGGCCCAGCAGGCGCAGGATCCGCTCCAGTTGGGCCGGTTCGGCGTCCCGTACGACGAGCGGGACGAAGGCCCGCCGGTTGACGGGGAGACCGGCCGCCCGGGCCCTGGGCAGCAGCTGACGCGCCGGTACGACCCCGGAGACCAGGTCGGTCAGCAGGCTCTGTGCGGACTGCTCCTCCCAGGTGTGGGCGGAACCGCCGCCGAGCATCCGGTGCAGCACCAGGGCCTCGGCGGCGCGGTCCGCGAGCAGCCGGCCGGTGGCGGTGTCGCCGCGGTGGCCGCAGAGCATGATCTGGCCCCAGCGCTCCCCCCGGCCGCCCAGTTCGGCACGGATCCAGCCGTCGCCGGCGCTGCCGCCGGCCTGCCGGGCGATGCGCTCCCAGTCCCGCAGCACGTCGTCCACGGCCGACCGCTCCCCCGCGGTGGCGAGGACCCGGTGCGCGAGGTTGGTGACGACGACGGGGCAGGCGCTGTGCACGGCGACTTCGTCGAGGAGCCGCTGGAGGGGGGCGCCGGCCGTGATCAGGCCGGTGAGGGCGGTACGGACCGACTCGGAGAGGCTGACGGCGGCGAACTTCCGCCGGACCAGGCGGGACTGGACCTCCTCGGTCAGCTCGGCGAAGGGGAAGGGGCGGTGCAGGACCACCAGGGGGAGGCCGCAGCGGTCCGCTGCGCGGCGCATGGCGTCGGGGGGAGCGGGGAAGGCGCGGCCGAGGCCGAGGACCACGGCGGCGGCCTCGGACCGGTGCAGGGACTGGATGTACTCGGCCTGTTTGTGCTCGTCGCCGGCGAGCAGGACGCCGGTGGTGAGGACCATTTCACCGCCGGTGAGCATGACGCCGACGTCGGGGGCCTCGGCGACGTGTACCCAGCGGACGGGGCGGTCGAGGTGGGCGGCGGCGGCCACCACCTCGGGGTCGCCGGCCAGGACCCTTTCCAGGGCGAGGATCTGGCGGACCGACAGTATGGGGTCGGTGGTGTTCGGGGGATCCCAGGTGGCGGTCATCTTGCGTGATCCCTTGGTCGGGTTCGGTGCGTTCGTAGACTGCGGGCCGGTGGGGGTTGATCGCGCAGTTCCCCGCGCCCCTAAAAAACAGGGGGCTGCACGGCGCCCCTTCAGGGGCGCGGGGAACTGCGCGACCAGCCGCGACGGCGCCGCAGTCGACACACGGCGGGTCGCCTAGTAGGCACTCCTCAGCGCCTGTTCGAGGATCGTCGCGCCCTCCTCCGCCTCCGCCACCGTCAAGGACAACGGCGGGGCGATGCGCAGCGCGCTGGTGTTGTGGCCGCCGCCCTTGCCGATCAGGAGGCCGCCCTCGCGGGCCGCTTCCAGGATGGCCGAGGCGGACTTGGGGTCGGCCTCGTCGGTGCCGGGCTTGACCAGTTCGACGCCGATCATCAGGCCGCGGCCGCGCACCTCGCGGACGCCGGGCAGTTGGGCGGCGACGGCGCGGAGGCGTTCGATGAGGAGGCCGCCGACGCGGCGGGCGTTGCCCTGGAGGTCGTGCTCCAGGAGGTACGACAGGTTGGCGAGGCCGGCGGCCATGGTGATCTGGGTGCCGCCGAACGTCGAGATGCTGTTGGAGTCCAGGCAGTTCATGATCTCGGAGCGGGCCACCACCCCGCCGATGGAGCTGCCGTTGCCGATGCCCTTGGCGAAGGTGAGGATGTCCGGCGGGCCGCTCTGGCCGTGTGCCTGCCAGCCCCAGAAGTGCTCGCCGGTGCGGCCCCAGCCGGTCTGCACCTCGTCGGCGATCCAGAGGATGCCCTGCTCCTGGAGGACCTTGCGGAAGGCCGCGTACAGTCCGTCGGGCGGTGAGGTGAAGCCGCCGACGCCCTGGATGGGCTCGGCGATCAGCGCGGCCGGCGGGCGGGTGTGGCCGAGGAGGTCGCGCAGGTCGTCGACGCAGGCCGCGATGAAGTCACGGTCGTTCAGCTCGGCGAACGGGCCGCGGGTGCGGACGCCGCCGTGGACGTACAGCGTCTGGAGCGGGGACAGCGAGGTCGGGGACCAGCCCTTGTTGCCGGTGATGCCGACCGCGCTGAAGGAGCGGCCGTGGTAGCTGTTGCGCATCGCCAGGATGGTGTTGGTGCGCCGGTAGGTCGTCGCCAGCAGCAGGGCCGTGTCGTTGGCCTCGGTGCCGGAGGTGGTGAAGAAGACCCGGGCGTCCGGGATGCCGCTCAACTGGGCGATCCGCTCGGCGAGTTCGACCATCGGGCGGTTGAGGTAGAGCGTGGAGGAGTGGAGGATCCGGCCGGCCTGCTCGCTCACCGCCTTCGTCACCTCGGGGAGCGCGTGCGCGGTCATCGTGGTGAGGATGCCGCCGAAGAAGTCGAGGTACCGGTTGCCGTCCGCGTCCCAGACGTGCCGTCCCTCACCGTGCGTGATCTCGAGGGGCTCGTCGTAGTAGAGGGCCAGCCAGTCGGGCAGGACCTGGCGGTGGCGGGCGAAGAGTTCGTTCACGGCTGTACCAGCCCTTCGTAGGCGTCGGGACGGCGGTCGCGGTAGAAGGCCCACTGCTGCCGCACTTCTTCGATGAGATCGAAGTCGAGGTCTCGGACGACGAGTTCCTCGCCCTTGTCGCTCGCGACCTCCCCCACGAACTGCCCACGTGGATCGACGAAATAGCTCGTCCCGTAGAAGTCGTTGTCCCCGTACTCCTCCTGGCCCACCCGGTTGATGGCGGCGATGAAGTACTCGTTGGCGACCGCGGCGGCCGGCTGCTCCAGCTGCCAGAGGTAGGCCGACAGGCCGCGTGAGGTGGCCGACGGGTTGTAGACCAACTGGGCGCCGTTGAGGCCGAGTTGCCGCCAGCCCTCCGGGAAGTGGCGGTCGTAGCAGATGTACACGCCGACCTTGCCGACGGCGGTGTCGAAGACCGGCCAGCCGGCGTTCCCGGGCTTGAAGTAGTACTTCTCCCAGAAGCCCTTGACCTGCGGGATGTGGTGCTTTCGGTACTTGCCGAGAACGGTGCCGTCGGCGTCGATCACGGCGGCGGTGTTGTAGTAGAAGCCGGACTGCTCGACCTCGAAGACCGGGACGACGATCACCATGCCGGTCTCGCGCGCGAGTTCCTGCATACGGCGGGTGGTGGGGCCGTCCGGGACCGGCTCGGCCCAGCGGTAGTGCTCGGGTTCCTGGACCTGGCAGAAGTAGGGGGCGTTGAAGACTTCCTGAAATCCGATGATCTTCGCGCCTTGGCGGGCCGCCTCGCGGGCGTACTCCTCGTGTTTCGCCACCATGGACTCGGTGTCGCCGGTCCAGGTGGCCTGGACCAGAGCGGCGCGTACGACGTTGGCCATGAGCTGCTCCTTCTACGCCCGTAGAGGGTCGAAAGTAAGCCTCCTCGGAGTCCTTGCCAAGACCATCGTCGTTAAGCCGCCGAGTCCATCACGTTTCTAACCTGGCTGGCGGATGCGGGGGCCGTCCCGGAAGCGCCGTTTCAGCTCGGCGGCCGTTCCCGACTTGAGGTGCGTGGGGGCTGGTCGCGCAGTTCCCCGCGCCCCTGTCGGGGCGCTTCAGCCCAGGCATGTCAAACCGCGAGGCCCGCCACTCGCAGGGCGTGGAGCACATCCCAGTGGCATTGGTCCGAGAACGACTGCGCCGAGCGAAGAAGCAGCGGCACCAGGCGTACCGGATCCGGTTCCGCGCTGTGGGCCGCCTCCTCCGGGGTGCGGACCTGGACGTAGGTGTCCAGCAGGGCCCGGGCCTCGCGGTGGCGACCCGCCGTGTCCAGGGCGAGGACGGCCTCGCCGATCTCGGTGGCGGGGCGGGCGACGCCCTGGCGCAGGATCTGCCGGCCGTCGTCGGTCCGGCCCGCGGCGGTGAGGGCGTCGGCGGCCGCGACCAGCCGCGCGGGCGGCAGCGAGGCCGCCTCCCACAGCAGCGTGGCCCAGTCGGCGCCGAGTCCGGCCCGCTGGAGGGCGTCCGCGAGCAGCGGGAAGCGGGCGGCGGGCCAGTGCGCGACCTCGGCCAGGAGGGCGTGCGCCTCTCCGGTGCGGCCCTGGGCCCGCAGCCCTTCGAGCCGCTCCACCGCCTCCGCCACGGCCTGCCCCGCCTCCTCGTCGGGCTGTGCCGGCGCCGGCTCCGGCCGCGCCGGAACCTCGGTGGCCCCGGCGAACCGGGCACCGCGCGGGGTACGACGAGCAGTGGCGGCCGTGGGCACGGACGACACGTCCGGCGTCTGCGGTACGACGGTGGGCGCGGCCTCGTCCTCGGCCATGCCGGCGAACCGGGCACTGCCCCGCCGCCGCTTGCGCTGCTTGGCCGGGGCGGGGTCCGGGACCGGGTCGGGGGCTGGGGCTGGGGCGGGGGCAGACGCCGGGGCCGGGGTCGGGGTCGGCTCGGGAGTCGCGGCCGGGATCCATGCCGTTGCGCCCTCGTCGGGCGCGGTGCCGACCGGGCGGCCGGCGAGTTCGGCCCGGTGCTCCAGCCTCCCGATCCGGGCCCGGAGTTCGGCACACCGGGCGGTCGCCCGTTCGTGGTCGTCGCGGGCCCAGGCGAGGTCGACGCTCAGGGCCTCGGCCTCCTCGCGGGAGTACGCGGAGTCGAGGGCGCGGCCGAGCTGGGCCAGCCGTTCGGCGGCGTACCGCTGTTCGCGGAACGTGACGTCGAGGCGGTCGCCCAGATCCTCGCGGGCGCCGGGCCGGGAGTCGTACGCGGTGAGCGCGTCGGCGTGCAGCGGCCGGGCCTGTTCGGCCTCGTGTGCGGCGGCCCCCGTACCGTAGACGGTCGCGAGGTCCTGGAGCAGCGCCTCCACCACGTCCCAGGGCGGCACCTCGCGCCCGCCGAGGCAGGCCTGCATACCGTCGGGGTCGCGCTGCCAGAAGACGGCGCACCAGCCGCCGCCCTGGTCCAGGCGCGCCAGCAAGCCGTTCAGGTAGTTCGCGAACTCCCGCACCCGGCCGGGGAGTTGATCCACAGCCATCGCTCGACTCCCGCCAGACCGGAACACTCCGGCTCCGTAGGCAACACCAGGTGTGTTACGGGGTTGCTACAGGGAGTTTTCAGCGGGCACGCAGAACCCTCATTGCCCGATCTTGACCGATGCGCGTCACACGACGACCAGAGCGCACCGCTCCACCAGGTCGTCCATCGACAGGCCCAGTGCGCGGGCCAGCGCGGCGACGGTGAAGAAGGCGGGGGTCGGCGCCCGCCCGGTCTCGATCTTGCGGAGGGTCTCGGCCGAGATGCCCGCCGCGGCGGCCACCTCGGTCATGCTCCGGCCGCCGCGCGCCTCGCGCAGCAACCGCCCGAGCCGCTCGCCGCGTTCACGTTCTTCCGGAGTGAGAGGGGTGCGTACCATGCCGCCATTCTAACCCGGTCGAGAAAGCCGGTATATTAATTGGCATGGTGGAACTGAAGACAGACACATCGATCGATGCCATGCACGCGGCGGGCCAGGTCGTCGGGCGGGCCCTCACGGCCGTTCGGGAGGCCGCCCACGTCGGCGTCTCCCTCCTCGAACTGGACGAGGTGGCCCGGGAGGTGCTGCGCGTGGCCGGGGCCTCCTCCCCCTTCCTCGGCTACCGGCCCTCGTTCGCGCCCACCCCGTTCCCCGCCGCCATCTGCGCGTCCGTGAACGACGCGATCGTGCACGGCATCCCGACCGAGTACCGGCTGCGCGACGGCGACCTGGTCTCCATCGACTGCGGCGCCCAACTGGACGGCTGGGCCGGCGACTCGGCGATCAGCTTCACGGTCGGCGAGCCGCGCGCGGCGGACGTACGGCTCATCGAGACGGCGGAGCGGGCACTGGCGGCGGGCATCGCGGCGGCGGTGGCCGGCAACCGCACCGGCGACATCGCACACGCGGTCGGGCGCGTGTGCCGGGAGGCCGGCTACGGCATCCCGCAGGGCTTCGGCGGGCACGGCATCGGCCGCCGTATGCATGAGGACCCGGAGGTGCCGAACGAGGGCCGCCCCGGACGCGGTTTCCCGCTCCGGCACGGCATGGCCATCGCGATCGAACCCATGCTGATCGGCAGCGGCCGGGACGGCTACCACGAGGCCCCCGACGGCTGGACCCTGCGCACGAACGACGGTTCCCGGGCGGCTCACGTGGAGCACACGGTGGCGATCACCGAGGCGGGGCCGCGAATCCTCACGGCCAGGAATTCAAAGAACTGACACAGGTTTTTCCTGCGCATTTCTTATCGCGATATGCGGGCAGGCGCCGGACAAATGAATTCTCCAGAACGCTGAACAACGGCTGCGGTCCTCCCGTACACATATCCGTGACGGGCCGAGAAACGCCCGCCCGATCAGCGAAGGAGTTCTCATGGAAAACGTGCGCATGCGAGTTCCGTTTCCCCGGCCCACGCGGCGGCAGCCGGTACCTCCGCCGCCTCCGCCCCAGGGTCGGCGGCGGCCCCGGCCGCCGAATACCAACGGCCGCTGATCACGTTGCATAAAGCTCCCTGCGGCGTGGACCGGTGAAGGTGGGCCCGCCTTCACCGGTCCGTACCACGAGAAGAATCTGAATTTCCGCATCAGCACGTCCGGTGCTGATGCGGCGGTGAATTCCTTCCGTGTGGGCGGCCGCGGCCCGCGAAATGCGGAGACACCCGTCGGCCTGTCGCCCGAACGGCTGGACG
This sequence comes from Streptomyces sp. NPDC054770, assembly GCF_053611985.1. Classification (NCBI taxonomy): domain Bacteria; kingdom Bacillati; phylum Actinomycetota; class Actinomycetes; order Kitasatosporales; family Streptomycetaceae; genus Streptomyces; species Streptomyces sp. NPDC054770. The sequence goes on along the minus strand of NZ_JBSHBL010000034.1, from coordinate 68,515 downwards.
TGCCCCCCTCCGGCGGGCGTGCGAAGGTGGTGTGACCGGGCCCTGCACGGGCACCCGCGTGGACCGGCACGTCGACCAGCGAGCGCGTCCCCCAAGGCGCCGGGACGCCGGAACGGAACGAACGCCCATGACCAGCGGCTACCCCGGACCGGGCGACTACGGAGAGGATCCCTTCGGGGAGTTCCTCGCACGCTTCTTCGGTGGCGGCGGAGCCCGCCAGGGTCCCCGGCAGATCGACATCGGCAGGCTGCTGAGCCAACCGGCCAGGGAACTGGTCAAGGGCGCCGCCCAGTACGCCGCCGAGCACGGCAGCCGGGACCTCGACACCGAGCACCTGCTGCGCGCGGCGCTCACCGCGGAGCCCACCCGCTCCCTGCTGAGCAGGTCCGGCGCCGATCCCGACTCGCTGGCGACGGAGATCGACGGCCGCGCCGGCCCGGTCCAGCACCCGCCCGGCGAGGCGCCCCCGCCGACCTCGCTGTCCCTCACCCCGGCCGTGAAGCGGGCCCTGCTGGACGCGCACGACCTGGCCCGGGCCGGTGGCGCCGGCTACATCGGCCCCGAACATGTCCTGGGCGCGCTCGCCGCCAACCCGGACTCGGCCGCCGGGCACATCCTGAACGCCGCCCGGTTCGCCGCCGCCGGTCTGCCCGCGGACGCCACGGACACCGACCGCTCGCACGCCGGCCCGGACACCCGGCGCCGTACCAGCAGCACGCCGACCCTGGACAAGTACGGCCGTGATCTGACCGAGCTGGCCGGTCAGGGCCGGATCGACCCGGTCATCGGCCGCGACGACGAGATCGAGCAGACCATCGAGGTGCTCTCCCGGCGCGGCAAGAACAACCCGGTGCTGATCGGTGACGCCGGTGTCGGCAAGACGGCGATCGTCGAGGGCCTGGCCCAGCGGATCGCCGACGCGGACGTACCGGACGTGTTGTCGTGCCGCCGGGTGATCGCCCTCGACCTGCCGAGCGTGGTCGCGGGCACCCGCTTCCGGGGCGACTTCGAGGAGCGCCTCAACAACATCGTGAACGAGATCCGCTCGCACTCCGACCAGCTGGTCGTCTTCATCGACGAGCTGCACACCGTGGTCGGTGCCGGGGGCGGCGGCGAGGGCGGCGCGATGGACGCGGCCAACATCCTCAAGCCCGCGCTGGCCCGGGGCGAGCTGCACGTCGTGGGCGCGACCACCCTTGAGGAGTTCCGCAAGATCGAGAAGGACGCGGCGCTGGCCCGCCGCTTCCAGCCGATCCTGGTGCCCGAGCCGACGGTCCCGGACACCATCGAGATCCTGCGCGGCCTGCGCGACCGCTACGAGGCCCACCACCAGGTCCGCTACACCGACGAGGCGCTGGTCGCCGCCGTCGAGCTCTCCGACCGCTACCTCACCGACCGCAGGCTGCCGGACAAGGCGATCGACCTGATCGACCAGGCCGGCGCCCGGGTCCGCCTCGGCAGCCGCGCCAAGGGCAGCGACGTACGGACGATGGAGCGCGAGATAGAGCAGCTCACCCGGGACAAGGACCAGGCGGTCGCCGACGAGCAGTACGAGCGTGCCACCCAGCTGCGCGACCGTGTCGGCGAGTTGAAGACACGCATCACCGAGGTCTCCGGCGAGGACCAGGCGGACGAGGGGATGAACCTGGAGGTGACGGCCGAGGCGATCGCCGAGGTGGTCTCCCGGCAGACCGGCATCCCGGTGAGCAGCCTCACCCAGGAGGAGAAGGAACGGCTGCTGGGCCTGGAGGGGCATCTGCACGAGCGGGTCATCGGCCAGGACGAGGCGGTCGCCGTCGTCTCCGAGGCGGTCATGCGCTCCCGCGCCGGGCTCGCCAGCCCGGACCGCCCGATCGGCAGCTTCCTCTTCCTCGGCCCGACCGGTGTCGGCAAGACCGAACTGGCCCGCGCGCTCGCCGAGGCCCTGTTCGGCAGCGAGGACCGGATGGTCCGCCTGGACATGAGCGAGTACCAGGAGCGCCACACCGTCTCCCGTCTGGTGGGCGCCCCGCCCGGCTACGTCGGCCACGAGGAGGCGGGCCAGCTCACCGAGGTGGTCCGCCGCCACCCGTACTCCCTGCTCCTCCTGGACGAGGTGGAGAAGGCGCACCCCGACGTCTTCAACATCCTGCTCCAGGTCCTGGACGACGGCCGCCTGACCGACTCCCAGGGCCGCACGGTGGACTTCACCAACACGGTCATCGTGATGACCAGCAACCTGGGCTCGGACGTGATCACCAGGAGCGGCGCCGGCATCGGCTTCGGCCCCGGCGGCGAGGAGGCGACGGAGGAGGCCCGCCGCGAACGGGTCCTGCGCCCGCTCCGGGACCACTTCCGCCCGGAGTTCCTCAACCGCATCGACGAGATCGTCGTCTTCCGCCAGCTCACCGGCGAACAGCTGCGCCAGATCACCGAGCTCCTGCTGGAACACACCCGCCGCATGCTGCACGCCCAGGGCATCACCGCCCACTTCACGGACGCGGCGGTCAACTGGCTCGCGGAACACGGCTACCAGCCGGAGTACGGCGCCCGGCCACTGCGTCGGACCATCCAGCGGGAGGTCGACAACCAGCTGTCACGCCTGCTCCTGGACGGCACGATCACGGAGGGCAGTGAAGTGACCATGGATGCAGCGAGCGGCCGCTTGGAATTCCGGACGGACAAACCTTAGGGGCGCGGGGCTGTATCGATTTGCGGCTCCGCCGCGTGGGCGCGACCAGCCCCCACGCGCCCCACGCGCCCGCACCCGCGCAACTACCGCACCGGATCCACCACCTGCGCGGACCCTCCACCGCGCCGCACAGTCTCCGCCGCCGCCAGCCACTTCCCACCCGGCAACCGCTGCACCCCGGTAGCCGCCCCGATCTCGGGATTCAACGAGAACGAGTGCCCGATAGCCTCCAGCTTCCCCCTCAGCACGGGGTCGTTGTACAGCGCCGGTTCCAACTCGGTCTGCGCCGCATTCCGCTGCGACGCCCGAGGCGCGGCGATCGCGTCCACCAACGGCAGGTGCCGGTCGAGGAACTCGGTCAGCACCTGGAGCACGGTCGTGATGATCGTCGCCCCACCGGGCGAACCCACGGCGACCACCGGCCGGTTCGCCTTGTCAAGCACGATCGTCGGCGAGATGGACGACCGCGGCCGCTTCCCGGGCCCGGGCAGGTTCGGGTCGTGCACCGCGGGGTTCGCCGGGGTGAACGAGAAGTCGGTCAGCTCGTTGTTGAGCAGGAACCCGCGCCCCGGCACGGTGATCGCGCTGCCGCCGGTCTGCTCGATGGTCAGCGTGTAGGAGACGACGTTCCCCCACTTGTCGGCGACCGTGAGGTGCGTCGTGTTCTCGCCCTCGTACGTGGTCGGCGCCGCCGTACCGGTCGACCCGGGGTTGTTCGGGTCGCCCGGCGCGACCGGGCTGGTCAGCACCGCGTCGTCGCTGATCAGCTTCGCCCGCTCGTCGGCGTACCGCTGCGACAGCAGCCCCTTGGTCGGCACGTTCTCGAACGCCGGGTCGCCGACCCAGCGCCCGCGGTCGGCGAAGGCGATCCGGCTCGCCTCGATGAAGTGGTGCAGGTACTGCACCTCGCTGGCCTTGGAGAGGTCGGTGTTCTCAAGGATGTTGAGCGCTTCCCCGACCGTCGTGCCGCCTGACGAGGACGGCGCGATCGAGTACACCTTCAGGCCGCGGTACCCCGTCTCGGTCGGCGCCTGCAACTTGGCCCGGTAGGCGGCCAGGTCCTTCACCGACAGCTTGCCCGCCCGCGCCTTCCACCCCGAACTCGGGTCCACGGGCGGGTTGTTCACCGTCGACACGATGTCCTTGCCGAGGGCACCCCGGTAGATGAACCCGATCCCCTTCTTCCCCAGCTCCTTGTAGGTCCGGGCGAGTTCGGGGTTCTTGAAGGTGGAGCCCACCGCCGGCAGCTGCCCGCCCGGCAGGAACAGCTTCGCCGTGTCGGGGAAGTACCGGAACCGTGTCTCGTTCGCGGCGGTCTGCGACCGGAAGGTGTCGTCGACGACGAACCCGTTGCCGGCGATCCGCTCGGCCGGTTTCAGTACCGTACCGAGCCGCTCCGTCCCCCACTGGCTGAGCGCCGTCTGCCAGGTGGCCGGCGTCCCCGGGGTGCCGACGCTCAGTCCGCTGCTCACGGCGTCGGCGAAGGCCAGCGGCTTGCCGTTCTCCACGAAGAGGTTGGAGCCGGCGGTCAGCGGTGCGGTCTCGCGGCCGTCGATCGTGTGCACGGTACGGGACTTGGCGTTGTAGTAGACGAAGTAGCCGCCTCCTCCGACGCCGGAGGAGTAGGGCTCGGTGACGCCGAGCGCGGCCGCGGTCGCGACGGCCGCGTCGACCGCGTTGCCGCCCTTGCGGAGGACCTCGATACCGGCGGCGGTGGCGTCGGCGTCGACGCTGGCCACCGCGCCGCCGTAGCCGACGGCCACCGGGGTTTTCGCGGCGGTGGTACCGCCGACGGCGGGCGGCGCTGCCGCTCCCACCGACACCACGGCGGCCGAGACCGCCAGGACCGTCAGTTTCCGCGCGACAGGGCGACGCATCCGCACCTCCAGTTCCGGAACGTCCGCGCAGCGTATCGGCGGGGCCACGCCCCCGACAGCCACATTCAGGGCACTGTCATATGACTGCCACACTTCGAACACGGGTACGTTCCGGCCACCTGTGACCGCTAGCATGCGCGCCCATGAATGACGACCTGCGCAACATTATCCTCGGCGTAGTGGCGGCCGGCATCAGCGCGGCGCTCGGCTGGCTCGCCCGTACCTCGCTGTGGCGCCGCGGCCTGCGCCGCAAGCAGGCCTTCTTCGGGCTGCCGGAGAACTCGGAGTCGCTGCTGGTCGTCAACCGCGATCCGGCCACGTCCGAACCGGCGGTCCACCGTTTCGACGTGTTCGCGCTCCTGGAGCTGGCCGCGCTGATCAAGGACTGCGGCGCGAACCTCCAGATGGTGACCCAGGAGAACGTCCAGCAGGGCTTCGGCGAGCGGACCGAGTTCTGCGTCGGAGGTCCCGGGTCGAATCGCCGCATGCTCGCACACATGTCGGCCATGCTGCCCGGCATCCGCGTCAACATCGATCCGGAGCCGGGCCCGGACCGCGGCGCCTTCCAGATCGGCACCGAGCGCTACCGGCTGGATCCGGGCATCACGGAGTACGTACTGCTGGCCCGCCTCACCGCCGGCCAACGCCCGGACGCCCGCCCGGTGTTCCTCTTCTGCGGACAGCGCGCGATCACCAACCAGGCGGCCACCCGCTACCTCGCCCGCAGCCACGAGCGGCTCGCCCGCAAGCACGGCAACAACTCGTTCGTGCTGCTTCTCAAGGTGGTCAACTCCCAGGCGTACGGCCCTGACGTGGTCGAACTCGTCTCGGACGTCACCCGGGCCGCCCAGGCGCCGCTGCCGCCCGCCGCGACCGACCCCGCACCCACCCCCCACCGCGCCTCCTGACTACCTGCACCATTCAACAATCGTTACCCGCACGTAACTTACCGACGGGTTACTTACGGTAAGGGGCTGCGGTTACCGTCGGGTCACTTTGCATTGACACATACGGGGAGTGACCTGTGGGATCCCATCGCAAGGCCCTGCGCACGACCGCCTTGGGCGCCGTCTCCGCGACCCTGATCGCCGGCGGCGTCCTCGGGTTCACCCCCGCCGCCCAGGCCGCCGCCGACAGCGTCCGGTTCGTCGACATCGGCGGCGACGGCGGTACGACGCTCAAGGCCAACGTCGTCACACCCGCGGGCGCCGACGGCTCGCACCGCTACCCGCTCCTCGTCATGCCCACGAGCTGGGGCTTCCCGCAGGTCCAGTACCTGGCCCAGGCCCAGAAACTCGCCGACTCCGGCTATGTCGTGGTGGCCTACAACGTCCGGGGGTTCTGGCAGTCCGGCGGCGAGATCGAGGTGGCGGGTCCGCCCGATGTGGCCGACGCGTCCAAGGTGATCGACTGGGCGCTCGCCAACACCCCGTCCGACGCCGGGCACATCGGCATGGCGGGCGTGTCGTACGGCGCCGGCATCAGTCTGCTGGCGGCCGCACACGACAAGCGGATCAAGGCGGTCGCCTCGCTCAGCGGCTGGGCCGACCTGATCGACTCGATCTACTCGGGCCGCACGGAGCACTCTCAAGCGACCGCCCTCCTTGACGGCGTCGGCCTGGTCACCGGGCGCCCGAGCGCGGAGACCAGCCAGGTCTTCAAGGACTTCTTCGCCTCCGACCTGTCGAAGGAACAGGAACTGATCGACTGGGGAAAGAAACGTTCCGCCGCGACCTATGTCGACCAGATCAACAAGAACGGCGCGGCGGTCATGCTCGCCAACGCCTGGGGCGACACGATCTTCCCGCCCAACCAGATCGCCGACTTCTACGGCAGGTTGACCGGCCCCAAGCGGCTTGAGCTGCGCCCGGGCGACCATGCCACCGCCGAACTGACGGGTCTGTTCGGGCTGCCCAACGACGTGTGGACGGACACCGAGCGCTGGTTCGACCGCTACCTCAAGGGCGCGGACAACGGCATCGACCGCGAGCAGCCCGTGGAGCTCAAGTCCCGTTCCACGGGCGGCTACGAGGGTTATCCGGACTGGAAGTCGGTGGGTGCCACGCGGCGGAAGATCGACCTCGCGGGCACGGCCACCGTCCACGCGAACGTCGACTCGGGCGCGGACGGCGGGATCGTCTTCCTGTCCAGCATCCTCGACCAGGTCGCCCAGCTGCCCCCGGTCGCCTCGATCCCGCTGCTGCCCCGGCGCTGGGCCGCCGTCTGGCAGTCCGAGCGGTACGGCAGCACCCAGCGGGTGCGCGGCACCGCCCGGTTGCACACCACCCTCACCCCGACCGCGGAGAGCGGCACCCTCGTCGCCTACCTCTACGACGTGGGGCCGCTCGGCCTCGGCAAACTGGTCACCAACGCGCCGTACACCTGGCACGGCCGGACGCCCGGCAAGGCGTTCGACGTGGACCTGGACCTGTTCTCCACCGCCTACGACGTGCCCGCCGGGCACCGGCTCGCGCTGGTGGTCGACACGGTGGACCCGCTCTACATCGAGCACAACCCGTCCGGCGCGCAGCTGACCTTCTCCTCGCCGGTGGACGACCCGTCGTACGTGTCCGTTCCGCTGCGCGAGCAGTGATCTCCGGCTGCCGCCGGCCGGGCCTGGCCCTGGCTGCTGCCCCCTACGGCAGCAGCGTCCCTGGTTCGGCCGGGGCCACCTCGGCGGCCCCGGTCTTGGGACTGTGCTGCTCCCGCCTGGCCACCCAGCCGGCGAACCACGAGAGCAACATGCACATCCCGATGTAGATCGGCGAGATCACCATCACCACAGGGATGAAGGGCAAATCGTAGTCGAGGTTCGACGCGATCAGTTTCCCGGCATGGAGGAACTCCTCGTAGGTGATGAGATAGCCGAGCGAGGTGTCCTTCAGGGCCACCACGAGCTGGCTGATGATGGCGGGCAGCATCGCCCGGACGGCCTGGGGCACCAGGACGTACGACATGACCTGGGTCTTGCGCATGCCGAGTGCGAACGCGGCCTCCCGCTGGCCGCGTTCGACGCTGTTCACCCCGGAGCGGAACACCTCGGCGAGCACCGAGCCGTTGTAGAGGGTGAGTCCGGCGACCAGGGCGGGCAGCGGCTGGACCTTCAGCGCCACGAAGACGAAGAAGATCATCACCAGGACGGGCATGGCACGGAAGAACTCCACGACGACGGTGGCGAGCAGCCGCACCGGGCGGTGCTCGGAGAGCCGTCCGGTGGCCAGCAGCCCGCCCAGCGCGAGGGACAGGACGGCCGCCGCCGCGAAGGCCCTGAGGGTGTTGCCGAGGCCCCGCAGGAGGAGTTCCTGAATTCCCTGGTAGGCGAAGGGCATCCACTTGGTGTACGTGAACTGGCCGGTGTCGAAGAGGAGATACAGGATCCAGGCGAGCAGGGCGAGGAGGACGGCCGTCGCCAGGACGCCGTATGCCGCGTGCCGTCTTCTGGTGACGGGGCCCGGGATGTCGTAGAGCGCGGTGGCCTGGCTCATCGGGCGACTCCCCACGTGCGCTCCATCAGGTTGAACAGGGCGCTGATGGCCAGGGTGATGACCAGGTAGCCGGCGGCGATCCAGACGAAGGTCCAGACGATGTTGTAGCCGAGCTCGCTCAGTGTCCGGTAGGTGCCGAGGAGTTCGGTGACGCTGAAGGCGCCCGCGATCGCGGAGTTCTTGGCGAGCGCGATGAGGGTGGAGCCGACCGGCGCGAGGACCGACCGGAAGGCCTGGGGCAGGATCACCAGTTGGAGGGTCTGCCCGAAGGTCATGCCGAGGCTGCGGGCCGCCTCGCCCTGTCCCCTGGGCACGGTGTTGATGCCGGAGCGCAGCGCCTCGCAGACGAAGGCGGAGGTGTAGCAGCCGAGGGCGAGCACCGCGAACACCTTGAAGGGCAGCACCAGTCCGAACCGGGGCAGGCCGAGCAGCACCGCGAAGAACAGGAGGGTGAGCGGGGTGTTGCGGAGCACGGTGACCCAGGCCGTGCCGAAGATGCGCAGGGAGCCGACGGGCGCGACCCGGAAGGACGCCATCAGGAAGCCGAGAAGCAGGGCCAGCGCCGAGGAGTAGACGGTCAGTTCGAGCGTGCCGAGGAAACCCTCGGCGTACGTGTGGAAGTTGTCTGTCAGTACGTTCATGCCGTCCTCGCTCAGCTCGCGGGATAGCGGTCGATCGGGGGCGGGGTGGGGGCGGGTACGCCGGACAGGCCGAGCGTCGCCTCGTACGCCTTCTTCCAGTCGCCGTTCTTCTCACGTGCCTCCAATGCGTCGTCCATCGCGAAGCGCAGGGCGGTGTCGCCGCGGGGGACGCCGATGCCGTACGGCTCCTTGGAGAAGGGCCTGCCGACGACCTTGAGTTCGCCGGGGGCCTTCGCCGCGTAGCCGATGAGGATGGCGTCGTCGGTGGTGACGGCGTCGACCTGGTAGGTGAGCAGGTTGTCGACGCAGACGGAGTAGGTGTCGTAGGCGACCAGGACCGCTTTCGGGTAGTCGGCCCTGATCCGCTGGTACGGCGTGGAGCCGGCCGCCGAGCAGACGCGTTTGCCGGCGAGGTCCTGGGGGCCGTGGATGTCGTTCTCGTCGTGGCGTACCAGGAGCGACTGGCCCGCCATGTAGTACGGCCCGGCGAAGCCGACGAGCTTCTTCCGGTTGTCGTTGATGGTGTAGGTGCCGACGTAGTAGTCGATCTGGCCGTTCTGGAGGGCGGTCTCGCGGTTGGCGGAGGCGATGGTCCGGAAGCGGATCGTCTTCGGGGCGAGGCCGAGGGAGGCGGACATCATCCTGGCGATCTCGATGTCGAAGCCCGAGTAGACGCCGGTGGCCGGGTCCCGCTCGCCGAGGTAGGGCTGGTCCTCCTTGGCGCCGACGACGAAGTAACCGCGCTTCTCGGCCCGGGTCCAGGTCGGGGAGTCCGGTAGCCGGAAGCCCTGCGCGACCTGGTAGACGGGGAGCCGGTCGGCCGCGGGGCCCTTCCGCGGCGGGCTGCCCTCCTTGCCGCAGCCGACGAGGCCGAACCCGGCGCCGGCGCCGGCGAGCAGCACGGCGAGCAGGGTCAGGGCGGCGGGCACCCGCGGGAATGGCATCCGCGGGACGGGCAGACGGGGGCCGGGCAGACGGGTCGTACGGACCATGGGTGGTGTGCTCCCCGCTCAGTGCTTGAGGATCTTGGACAGGAAGTCCTTGGCGCGCTCGCTGCGCGGGGCGGTGAAGAACTCCTCCGGAGTGCGGTCCTCGACGATGCGGCCGTCGGCCATGAAGACGACCCGGTTGGCGGCGGAGCGGGCGAAGCCCATCTCGTGGGTGACGACGACCATGGTCATGCCGTCCCGGGCGAGCTGCCGCATGACCTCCAGGACCTCGTTGATCATCTCGGGGTCGAGGGCGGAGGTGGGTTCGTCGAAGAGGAGGGCCTTGGGTTCCATGGCGAGGGCGCGGGCGATGGCCACGCGCTGCTGCTGGCCGCCGGAGAGCTGTGCGGGGTATTTCTCGGCCTGTGCCGACAGGCCCACACGGTCCAGGAGTTCACGTGAGCGGCGGTCGGCCTGGTCCTTCTTGCGCCTGCGGACCTTGATCTGGGCGAGGGAGACGTTCTGGAGAACCGTCTTGTGGGCGAACAGGTTGAAGGACTGGAAGACCATGCCGACCTCGGCGCGGAGCCTCGCGAGGGCCCTGCCCTCCTGGGGCAGCGGCTGCCCGTCGAGGGTGATCGTCCCGGACTCGATGGTCTCCAGGCGGTTGATCGTCCGGCACAGCGTCGACTTTCCCGACCCCGAGGGGCCGATGACCACGACCACCTCTCCCCTGCCGACGGTGAGATCGATGCCCTGGAGGACATGGAGCTCGCCGTAGTACTTGTTGACGTCCCGCAGTTCGATCAGAGGATCGACGGCCATACGCAGCCCTACCCACTCTCAGCTGTGCCGTGGTCGCCGCAAACTATCCAGCCGCGGGGGGACACAACGCACGACACGCACTTTTCGGGCATTAGCCGTATTTACGCCGCCTTTATAGTTGGGCAGCCACCGTTCAGGCCTCGGCGACCTCCGCATAGAGCTGGGAGAGTTCGGGGACCCCGCTCGCCGCCCAGTCGTGGCCGGACTCGACGACCTCGAACTCCCGCCCGGACGCGAGCCGCACGACCGGCATCCCGTCCGACCGGATCTCCCACTCGGCGCCGGACACGGTCCGGGTCAGGACGGTGCCCAGATACAGGCCGGCGTCGGTGCCGAGCCAGGTCAGCGTCTCCTCGTCGTCCCGCCAGCGCGGGAGCAGCTGGTCGAGGGCCTCCAGCGAGGCCGGGGTGTCGTCGAGCGCGACACCCTCCTCGGCCGCCTGGGCGCGCAGCAGCTCGCACTCGGCGAGCAGATCGGGGTCGGCGATGTGGGGGACGTCACCGGTCTTGCCGTGCCTGTTACCCAGGAAGGGGATGTTCATGGTCCCAGGTTGACACTCACACCTCCAGGTCCACCACCACCGGAGCGTGATCGGACGCGCCTTTGCCCTTGCGTTCCTCGCGGTCGACGTAGGCGTCCTCGACGGCCTTGGCGAACGGCTCGTTGCCGTACACCAGGTCGATGCGCATGCCCCGGTTCTTGGGGAAGCCGAGCTGGCGGTAGTCCCAGTAGGTGAAGGGGTGGTCGTACTTGAGCGGGCGCGGGACGACGTCGGAGAGACCGGCCTCGCGCAGGGAGGCGAGGGCGGCGCGCTCGGCCGGGGTGACATGGGTGAGGCCCTCGAAGGCGGCCCGGTCGAAGACGTCGTCGTCGGTCGGCGCCACGTTGTAGTCGCCGAGCACGGCGAACGGGCGGCTGCCGCCCGCGTCCCCGGCCACCGCCGCCTTCAGCGCCTCGAACCACTGGAGCTTGTAGGCGTAGTGCGGGTGGTCCACCTCGCGGCCGTTGGGCACGTACACCGACCAGACGCGGACCGGGCCGCAGGTCGCCGAGATCGCGCGCGGCTCCACGCCGCCGTCGTAGCCGGGGTCGCCGGGCAGGCCCTTGACGACGTCCGCCAGGCCGACCTTCGACAGCACCGCCACGCCGTTCCACCGGCCGGTGGCGTTCACCGCCGCCTCGTAGCCCAGCTCGCGCAGTTGCTCGAACGGGAACTGCTCCTCGGCGACCTTCGCCTCCTGGAGGCAGAGCACGTCCGTGCCGCTGCTCTCCAGCCAGGCGAGGAGCCTCGGCAGGCGGGCGGTGATCGAGTTCACGTTCCAGGTCGCGATGCGCATGCCCCACAACCTACCGGGCCCCTCTGACAACCGGCCGGGACGCCCGGGCTCGGGACGCCCGGGCTCGGGACGCCCTGGCTCGGGACGCCCTGGCTCGGGACGCCCGGCCTCAGACGTCCGCCGAGGCCCCCGGCGCCAGCCGCTGGTGGTCCGCGCCGCCCAGGGCGCCGATCTGGCGGTCGTAGATCGGCCGGGCCAGGTCGGTGAGCAGGGCGTCGTGGATGTCGTAGGCGCGCTGCGGCTTCACCTCGCGGACGTAGTCGATGACCTCGGAGATCTTGTTCCAGGGGGCCATCACCGGCAGCATCAGCGTCTCGACGGGGTGGTCGGGGACGGTGAGGGCGTCGCCGGGGTGGAAGACCCTGCCACCGTCGATCAGGTAGCCGACGTTGGTGATGCGCGGGATGTCCGGGTGGATCACCGCGTGCAGTTCGCCGTGCACCTGGACGTCGAAGCCGGCGGCGGTGAAGGTGTCGCCGTGGCCGACGGTGTGCACCCGGCCCGGGAAGGCCGCCGCGAGCTGGTCGGCGACGGACTTCAGGGTCCAGATCTCGGCGGCGGGGTCGGCGTCCAGGGCCGCCCGCAGCCGGCCCTCGTCGAAGTGGTCGGGGTGTTCGTGGGTGATCAGGATCGCCTGGGCGCCGACGGCCGCGTCCTCCTCGCTGAACCCGCCGGGGTCGAGGACGAGCACGCGCCCGTCCTTCTCCAGGCGCACGCACGCGTGGGACTTCTTGGTGAGCTTCATGGTCACCATCCTGCCCCCGCACCGTCCCCCGGTCCCCGGCATTCCCCGTGTCCTCGGGAGCCCTCAGCCCTCGGGAGTGGTCTCCTCCCGGATGACCTGCTGGGCCACCCGGAACGCGCTGTTCGCGGCGGGCACTCCGCAGTACACGGCCGCCTGGAGCAGCACTTCCTTGATCTCGTCCGGAGTGAGGCCGTTGCGCAGCGCCGCCCGGACGTGGAAGGCCAGCTCCTCCAGGTGGCCGCCCGCGACCAGCGCGGTGAGCGTGACACAGCTGCGCGAGCGCCGGTCGAGTCCGGGCCGGTCCCAGATCTCGCCCCACGCGTAGCGGGTGACGAACTCCTGGAAGTCCCCGGAGAAGTCGTCGGCCTGCGCCAGCGCCCGGTCCACGTGCGCGTCCCCGAGCACCTCCCGGCGGACCTTCAGCCCCGCGTCGTACGGGTCGGGGCGGCCGAGCGGCTGCGGCGGTACGACCGGCGGGGCGATCTCGGCGATCGGCGTGACCTGGGGAGCGAACTGGGGCACGGACTGCGGGGCGGCCATCAGGACCGGCTTGACCGGGGCGGCCGGGATGGCCATCTGGCCGGTGGTCGAGTCGTAGGCGGGCTGCCAGGCGCTGGAGAAGTGCCGCACCAGCAGGTCGGTGACGGCGGCCGGCTGCTCGACCGGAACCAGGTGGGAAGCGCCGGGTACGACCGCGAGCCGGGCGTCCGGGATCCCGGCGACCAGGGTGCGGGCCTCGGCCGGGCCGGTGACCTGGTCGTCGGAACCGACCAGCACGAGCGCCGGTACGCCGACCCGGGCGAGCTCGTGCCGTACGTCGAAGCCGGCCAGGGCCTCGCAGGCGGCGATGTAGCAGCCGGGGTCGGTGGTGCGGACCATCTGGACGGCCCACTCGGTGATCGCCGGCTGGGCGGCGGCGAACCCGCTGGTGAACCAGCGGTCGGGCGAGGTCCGGGCGATCGGGTCGAGGCCGTTCGTCCGTACGATCACGCCACGCTGCCGGAACTCGTCCGCCGTCCCGAACCGGGGCGAGGCGGCGACCAGCGCCAGCGAGGCGACCCGCTCCGGGTGCCGCAGAGCCAGCTCGATGCCGACGGCGCCGCCGAGCGCGCAGCCCGCGTAGCCGAAGCGCTGCACGCCGAAGGAGTCCAGCGTGGCCAGCAGCCGGGCGGTCAGCTCGGCCACGGAACCCGCCGGGTGCGCCGGCGCGCCACCGTGCCCGGGAAGGTCGTAGCGGAAGACCCGCCACTGCTGGACCAGCTCCGGGATCTGCCGGTCCCACATGTGCCAGGTGGTGCCCAGCGACGGGCCCAAGATCAGGACCGGAGCGTCTTCTGGCCCGTCAAAGCGGTATTGCAGGGTGTTCGCTGGCGTCTCACTCACCCGCCTGACCCTCTCATCTGTCACGACAGCCCCTATGAGCGGGGTGCTGGCTGTAGCTGTTTGACCAGGTGGAAGACCTCGCGGGCAGCGTAGCGTTTGAGGCAACGGACGATTTCGCGCCGGGTCTTGCCCTCCTTGATCCGGCGCTCGTAGTAGTCCTGAGTGCGCGGGTCGACCCTCAAGCGGGTGAACACGATGCGGTGGAGAGCGGCGTTGGCCTGCCGGTCGCCTCCGCGGTTGAGGCGACGGAACTGCCGGCGCCCCGAGGAACGCTCGACAGGGCTGACCCCGCACAGCGCGGCGAACGATGCCTCACTGTCCAGCCGTTCCGGGTTGTCCCCCACCGTGATCAGCAACGTGACCGCCGTGTCCGGGCCGATCCCCACCACGTCGAGCAGCTGCGGGGCATGCCGTTCCACGAGCCGGGTCAGACGAGTCTCCACGTCCCGGATCTGCTCGGAGAGCTGGTCGATCCGGTGAGCCAGCAGGCCCAGCGTGATCCGAGTGGCCTGCAGCACCGACTCCTCGCCGATCTCCTCGCAACTGCTCCTGTCCGCGAACTGCGCACAGGTACGAAAGAGTTCGGCATTACCCAGTCCGGCCAGCTCCTCCCGCAAAGCGGGATCAGCAGTAACAAGGACGGCCTTGAGCTGATTGATGGCCTGGGTGCGAGCCTTGACGGCCGACGCCTTCGTGAGTTTGTACATTCTCGCGATCTGTACCGGCCCGTCGCCCGTTTTGGCCCGGGCGCTAGCCCGCCCGCTCAACACAGCTCGCGCCGCGTTCTGGGCATCGAGCGGATCCGACTTCCCGCGCCGACGACGATCAGCCCGGTCCATCCAGTTCGCGTCAAAAACGTCCACGCCTTGGGCCAGCAGATAGCGGGACAGAGATGCCCCATAGGAACCGGTCCCCTCCACCCCGGCCCGCCCTACGGTCCCCGACTTCCTGGCCCACTTCAGCAGATCGCGGTATCCAGCCGAGGTGGCCGGGAACTCGTCAGTGGCGAGCACCGCCCCCGTCAAGGAGAGCACCGCAGCCACATGGGCGTCCCGGTGCGTGTCCACTCCCAGCACCACCTCCCCCACAGGGCGACGACGGCGGGCCCGCGGAGCAGGCGTCGTACTGGACAGCGCCGAACCACGCATGCCCGTTCCCTTCCGGCCCGATGACGCATCGCGTTGCCGGTACCGAGCCGCGTCAGACGGTCAGAATCGTGAGGACGCCACAACAATCGACAGGCCCCTATCGGGACACACCCCGCCAGCCCGGCACCGACAATGCACCATCCCCGGCCGCCGGCCGACACCGTGTGACTGAGACACTTCGGTCAGAAATATCACGAGTCAGACCATAGGCCCGGGACAGCACCCGGCCATCTTCCCGCCCCCATCTCGCGACCACCCAGGGACCGCAGGACATGCTCAACCTCCTTCACGCAACACCCCGAACCTGATCCCGGCCGAGCACAACAGCACACGAAGGCAAGCGGCGCGATCAGGAGTCGCCAGCCGCAAGAGCGGCGACCCTGGCGCCGCCCTCGTCGGCTGCGTCACCGATCGAATAGGCGGCCGCCGACTTCGGAATCCATGCGTATGGGCCCCACCCGCCCGCGCGGATCCACGACCCAGCGCATGCCCCATGTCCTCATAGACCTCAAGATCATTATCGTGGAATTGAAATTCCATGCCATCCCGGATGCTCGAACGTGGAATCCCGAGTGCAAGTCCATGCTTCTTCGGCCGTTACGAGAGCAACGTCCTCATAGTTATGAGTCCACAAACAGCGGGCACGCCTCGGGACCCTCGATCAAATCTCTCCCGAGCCCGACTACGACAACGACCCGCGGGTCTGCGCGGCACCAATCCGCCGATATTTCCGCCGGGCACCAAGAAGACCCGACCCAAGAACACTGTCCGGTGGGGCCTCAAGTGTCCCGGAAGACGGAGTTTCGTTCGTAATGAACTGGCACGCCACCGCAAAAATAGTCAACTGAAGCATCGACCATTAGCGGAATCCCCGCGAGCTGAACCGGAACACTGCAATCCGTCAATCAAAGCAGGACTGAACTGCCGTCAGACACCCCAGAAGCCCCATCGGGAAACAGATTCCGTGGGGCCTTTGCGCCGACAAACTAACCTAGGAAAAAAACAGACCGAGAGATGCGAAACTCAGCCTCTTCATCTCAACGATCCGCGGAAAGTCCAATGATCTCAGGCAAGAGTTCGGCTGACCCATAAGAGAATACATACACTAGGCCCGCTTTTACCTTCTCGATCTCATCCCTCGATAGATCGAGGAACAGGGATACAACAGGGGCGGGAAGCCCAAGCTCCTCTTGAGCCTTTTCACTGAAGCTAATCTTCAGGAGCGCGTCTCGCAATTCGACGCTCTTGACGCCTCCAAAACTTGTCTTATGGCTCTCATTCACCACACAGTAGGAATCGAAAGGAGGGCGTGGGGCATGACGATCCTCTGAACCACGGAGGTTACGCTGAAATTCGAACCCTTGCACACCCTCGCCCCAAGAGGTAAATAGGGCCAGCGTATACGTCTTATACTCCTCGTCCTGGTTGATCTCTCGGATGGTCAATTCCATTTCCTCAAACCCTTTCCTTGACCTGCTGTCCGCTGGCACGGGGAGCACCGCTTGCAGACGCCTGCGCACCACTGACGCTGCCACCAGGGGCTCCCAGGGGCTCCGCTTGAGTGGCACAGCCGGAGCCCCTCCACACATCCTAGGGCCAGGTACCGTCGGCCCCCCAGGTGTATCTCACTTCGACATCCGTCTCGTCCATGAAAGCAATCATCATTCCCTGACATCTTGAGCATGGCACCTGAAGCCCACGAAGGGTCAGCACATCTCCTGGCTCCAGTGGGATATGCATCAACAAACCGAAGTATTCGTCGCCCGGTATGACCTGCTGCTTGCCGAGTATGCCAAACATTCGCATGAGCCGATTCTCGGTGTTTGTTGCTGCCTGCTGATTCCAACCCGACAAGGTCTTCTCCGCTGGCGTGGAATTACCACTCCACAGGCCGCCAGAAACCTTCAGGTCTCCATTCTTGTCACGAAGCTCGTAATCCAGACGATGCCCGGCGTCCTTCGGCAAATGGTTCCACGTGACCGAACAGGAATCCGGACCATTGGAGTTGTGGACCAAGATCGGGATGCCGCCCGCCACGACATAGTACGTGTGGAGTTGCTGGACGGTGAGGTTCCAGCGATTTGCCGTGCCGGGTGTGGGCTGGGTGGTGATGACGTAGGCGTGACCATTGGTGGCGGTGTTGAGGGCGTCGCCGTGGTGGAGTTTACCGGCGGCGACCCAGGTGTGGGTGGTGTCGTCCCAGAACGGGTGGTTGGCGGTGGTGTGGAGGGTGGCGGTGTGGCCGCTCTTGGTGCGGATGGTGACGTCGAGCAGATCGTGGTCGTGGTTGATCCACACGTGCTGGACGGTTCGGGCGCCTTGGTGTCTTCCCGTCTTGGGGTTGGCGGCTTGAACCTTGTCACCGGTCTTGATCTTGCCGATCGGCATGGTCTTGCCGTCACCCATGAGGATGGGAGTGTCCGGGGCGAAGCTGCAGCGGCTCGAATGCGACTCGGGGGCGGACTTTGTGCCCGCGTTGCCGGTTTCCGGTTCGCTGGGCTTGGTCGCTGCAGCGTCCGCTTCCTTGGCGTGTTCCTGTGCGTTGGCACGCTTCGCCGCGACTATGTCGGCTTCGTCGGCGGCAGCTTCGTTGAGGGAGTCGGATGCGGCCGCCGCGTTGCCTTCGAGAGCCCCGTCACCGGCGCCTTCCAGGTCACGCGCCGCACCGCTATCGACGGCTCCGATCCCGTCGTCGAGGCCGCCCGAGTACACTCCGCCAGCGACGTCGCATGCGTCCTGGTGGGGATTTCCTCCCTTCAAACCATTCCCAAAAGCCTCGAAAGTTCCGGCTTCGCAGAGGGCGAAATCCCAGAGGGGCTCGATGACGACCTTGACGACGATCTTCGCGGGGTCGTGCTTGTAGCTGACCGTCGGTCCGCATTCTCCGAATCGGCCGCAAGCGTATGGATTTCCTGGGGTGGTGGGACTGCTGCTACTCCCACTACCGCTGCTCGTGGTGGCGCCGCTGCTCGACCCGCCGCCCGAGCCCGCTTGCCCGCTGCACTTGCTCCAACCGCCGCTGCACTGTGTGCCGTCGTTGTTGACCAGGATGGTTCCGGTCGGGTCGCTTCCCGATGCCGGGTTGTCGCCGGCGTAGGTGTAGCCACCCATCTGATTGGGGTCGCCCGCCTCGAAGACCGGGTCGGGGGTGAGGAAGTGGCCCTGGGCGGGGTCGTAGTTGCGGGCGCCGAGGAGGTCCAGGCCGGTGGTGGCGTCGGTGGGCTGGCCGAGGTAGCCGTGGTTCTCGTCGGCAGCCACCCAGGTGGTGGGCTTGGTGCCGCGGATGTTGCCGTAGGGGTCGTAGTAGCGGCGGGTGACTGCCAGGGTGCTGGCGTCGATGGCGGTGGTGGCGGTG
This sequence comes from Streptomyces sp. NPDC054770, assembly GCF_053611985.1. Taxonomy (NCBI): domain Bacteria; kingdom Bacillati; phylum Actinomycetota; class Actinomycetes; order Kitasatosporales; family Streptomycetaceae; genus Streptomyces; species Streptomyces sp. NPDC054770. The sequence continues at coordinate 50,119 of NZ_JBSHBL010000034.1, read as the reverse complement.
CCCTGGGCGTTGGCGACTTCGTAGGTGACGCTCCCGCTGCTGGAGCGGCAGATGGTGGTGCCGTCCGGGCCGTGGTAATAGCGCAGCCCGGTCCAGGTTTTGGCGGAGACGTTGAGGGTGATCTGTTCGGTGCCGCCGAACAGATACAGGATGCGTGTCTTGGCGGTGCCGTCGAGGCTGCTGGTCTGTTCCAGCAGGTTGCCGTCGGCGTCGTAGAGGTAGCTGCTGGTGTTGGTGTCGGTGCCCGAGCCGGTGGCGACGGTGGCGGTGCGGCCCTCGGCGTCGTAGGTGAAGGTCTGGGTCTGGCCGGGCGCCAGGGCTCCGGTGCCGGCAGTGGTCCAGGTCTGGCCCGCGCTGCCGCAGGTGGCGAGGGTCAGTTGGGTGCGGATGGTGGCACTTGCGCCGGGGTCGGTCACGCACATCGCGCTGTTGGCGTTGCTGACCAGGGTGCCGGTATTGGTGACCTTCCACTTCTGGGTGGCGTCGCTGTTGCAGGTGTCGATGACCAGGAGGGTGCCGGCGGTGGTGGCGTTACCTGTGGTGTCCAGGCACATGGTGCCCAGCACCTTGACGGTGCCGTCGGTGCCGATCGTCCAGTTCTGGGCGGCGGAGGCGTTGCAGGTGTAGGTACGGACAACCCCGCCGGGGGTGGTGGAGGCGCCTGCGTCGTCGATGCAGAGCTTCCCGCCTCCGGAAAGGGTGAAGCCGGTGTTGAGCGGGCCGGTGGTGGTGGTCTTCCGGCTGATGGTGTCGCCGGCGTTCTTGTTGCTGTAGGACGGGTCCGTGTAGGAGGGGGTCCAGGTCGCCGTGCCGGTGGTCGGGTTGCTGCTGGTCGTGGTACCGGCCTGGTCCGGGAGCGTGGCGGCCGCGGTGCCGTCGGTTCCGGTGTAGGCGGTGGTCTGTGTGGTGTTGTTGGCCGCGGTACCGGTGGTGTCGTGGTTGACCATGCTCGTGCGGTCGCCGAGCAGGTCGTAGGTGTACGTCTGCCAGTACGCTGCCGGGCCACCGACTGTGCCGGCTGTGACCGGGGCCGTGGTGGTGGTCTGCACGGAGCCGGTGGTGCAGCCGCCGACGGCTCCGACCTGGGAGTTGGTGGAGTCGGTGATGCCTGCGGTGTCCGTCCAGGCGGCGGTCAGGCGCTGGAGGGAGTCGTAGGTGAAGCACTGGGTGTCGTGGGTGGTGTTGTTCTGCTGGTCGTCGATCGCGGTGATCTCGCCGGCCTGGTTGTAGCGGTAGTTGGTCGTGTCCAGGGGGGTGGTGGACGTCTGCAGTTGGCTTTCCGTCTGGGTGACCCGGCCGGTGGTGACGTCGTACTGGGCGTAGTTGACCAGTTCCTTGCCGGTGGGGCCGTAGTTGGTCTGCAGGACCCGGCCGAAGGGGTCGTGGACGGTGGTGTCCAGGTAGGAAGGGAGGTTGGACAGGCTGATGGCACCGCCGAAGCCGTTCAGGTTGCCGTTGACCGTGTAGCCGAAGTTAACAGTCTCGGCGGGCAGGTTTCCGTCGGCCTGGTAATGAGTGCTGGACAGCAGCCCCACCGTGGGGGTGTAGTCGGCCGTCGTGGTGTAAGTGACGGTGCCGCTGCTGGGGGCGGTGGACTGCCCGGCCGCGGCGAAGCCGTCTGAGGCCGGGACGGTCAGGGTGCTGCCGGTCGGCTGATAGGCCGTGTTGTAGCCGGTGACTGCCTGGATATACGCCGATCCCGACTTCCCGCCGACGTACCGGGTGGATGAGGTCGGGTAGCCCTTCGCGAGCGTGTCGTACTCCCAGGAGGCAAGTTCCTTGGTGGGATCCGGTGTGGCCGACCACGCGCCCTTGTACTCGGCTGTGGGGCGGTTGTCCCAGTCGTAGCTGTAGGACAGAACCTGTCCGCGTGGGTCGGTGGTCTGTTGCAGGTTGCCGGCGACGTCGTACTGGTCGTAGCTGGTGGTGCCGGTGTTCGGGTCGGTCTGGGAGGTCTTCTGGCCCAGGAGGTTGTAGTGGTAGGACCAGGTGTTGCCGGCGCTGTCCTTGATCGTGTCGATCTGGCCGGCTGGGGTGTAGGTGTAGGTGGTGGCGGTGTCGGCCTCGCTGGCCAGGTGCCAGGTGTCGGTCTTCCAGATCGCGGCACCGGTGCTGTCGTAAAGCACCATGTTGGCGTCGTTCTGAATCTGCATCGCGGTGCCCGTGGTGGTTCCGGTCGACCACAGCGTGGTGGTGGCGCCCGCGTTGGAGACGACGAAGTTGCCGTCGCTCCGCAAGGTGGCAAAGGCTCCCGGGTTACCGGAGGTGCTGGTCGACCACAGGGTCTTGCCCGTCGCGAGGGAGGTCAGTACCAGGTTGCCGTCAGCCTGCATGGCCAGCCGGGTGCTGTCCGAGGTCAGCGATGTGCCTGATGGGATGACCTGGCCCTGGGCGAGTTTGACCGTGCTGCCGGTGTTCTTGACGACGCTTTTGGTGGTCTGTCCCAGTGCGTTGGTGTAGGTCGCGGTGGAGCGGCCGCCGGCCGGGGCGGTGGTGTCGGTCTCGTCGGCCCCGGGGTAGGTCGTGGTGGTGTGCCACTGCGGAATCGCCGTGTGCCACAGCGTGCTGGTGGTCGCGCGGCCCTCGCCGTCGTACCCGGTGGTGGTCTCCGACGGGATCTGGTTCTCGTTCGCCGCATACAGGGTGGTGGAGGGGGAGTTGTTCGGATCGGAGTAGGGCGCGAACGACGCGGTCTGCCAGCCGTGTGAGTCGTAGAAGTTGTCGGAGATGATCCGGCCGGAGTTGGTGTCGCCGTCGGCCGTGGCCTGAGTCTGGCGGGGCTGCAGCATTCCGTCGTAGATGGTGATCGACGCGGCGTAGGTGCCGTCCTCACGCAGCGTCTTTGTCGTCACCGCGGAGGGATCGCCGGGCGAGGTGACGCTCCCGCTGGGCCCGACAACCGCGCCGGGGTTGATCGAGTAAGCGAACGTCTCGTCCGCGCTTTGGCCGGACGCCTTGTTCCGGCCCGGCAGCCAGACGGCCGTGCGCCGACCGAGAGCGTCGTAGTTGATGTCGGTGATGCGATTGTTGGCGTCGAGGTTCTCGGTGGCCAGGCCACGCAGCGGGTCGAGGGTGGAGGTGACCGTCCAGTTCTTGGAGTTGGTGGTCGTGATGCTGGTGGGGTTGGTGTTGCCGCCGAACGGGCTCCAGGCGGGGCTGAAGTCGGTGTGGGTGTTCTGCCCGGTGGCGTCCAGGGCATCGGTGACCCGGCCGGCCCCGTCGTACTTCATGGCCGAGCTGGTCTGCCAGTTCTCCGTGATCCCGGTGTAACCGGTGGCGGTGCGTACGGCGGTGGCCTGGCCAATGGCGGTGCTACTGGTCTGATCAAGCTGCCCGAACGTGCCCAGGTTGGTGAGGGTGCCGTCACCGTCGTAGTAGATCTTCTTGTCCGCCAGCAGCGTGCTCGCAGAGGCCGCCGTGCCGCAGGGGCCGCTGACGGAGGTGACCTGGTCCGGGTAGGACAGGGTCATGGTGTTGCTGGACGACGGCGCCGCATACGTGGTGGTGGCGCACTTCTCCTGCGCGGCCACGCTCACGTCCCCGTGGGCGTCGATCGTTGAGACGCGGCCCTGGCTGTCGTAGGTGGTGTCGGTGCGGGTGTGGCGCCATGTCCCGTTGGCGAGCAGCGCGTAGCCGTGCGACTGTGTGGTCTTGATCCGCAGAGCGATCAGATCGGGGAGGGTCGACAGGTCCGGTTCGCTCTGGCCGGGGTTGTCGTCCTGGGTCCAGTCCGTCCACGGGGTCTGGGCGGCGTGGGCGGTGGTGGTGAAGGTGAACGGGCCGTTGACGGTTACGGCATTGACGGTGCCCCCCGCCGCCGTGTAGGTGTCGCTCTGAAGAGCTTGGCCGGCGAGTTGGTTGGCATCGGTGACGGTCTGGACCGTGGAGCCACCGACCTTGGCGTCCACGCTGACCGAGCGGCGGGTGCCGTCGGCCTTGTAGTCGCCGTCCATGCCTTGCAGGTAGGTGGTGGTCTGCTGGGTCACCGGCTCGGGAGCCTGACCAGTCTGCACCGTGACCGTGCGGAAGCCGCGGAACTGGTCCCACGTGCGGTACTGGTCGTCCGTCTGGGCCGAGTCGTCCCGGTGCCAGGCGGGCCCGGCGTAGCTGTAGGTGGAGACCTGTATCTCCGAGCCCGCGGCGTTGCTGTTCGTGGAGTTCGGCTTGTACTGGGAGGCGATCGTCCGGTCGGATGCCGTGACGGTGTGCACGGTGGTCTTGTTGAACCAGTCCGCGATCGGCTTCGATGCGCCCGGCACCGTCCAGTAGACCGGATAGCAGGAGTTGGTGTTGCCGTCCGCGGCCGAGATCGACAGCGTCTTGTTCGCGCACGGGTTGGTGTTGTAGTCGACGGCGATGGACTCGCCGGTCTCGGTCTGGATCGAGGAGATCCTCGGCCGGTACAGCGGCGGCGCGGACGGGGAGGTGTCGTTGACACGGTTGTCGATCTCGGTACCGGTGAAGGAGACCTGGTTGAGCTTGATGGCGCTGTTGCCATTGCCGTAGGTGTCCTTGCCGGTGTGCTGGATCGACTGCAGCCACATCACGGCCTGCAGTGAACCCGCGTCCTTGGGGTCAATGGTGGTACCGGTGACCGGGTCGACCGTCCCGCCCGCGTCCGAGTACACCTGCCCCAGCTGGTAGCTGTCCACGTCGACGAGATCGTCCGTCGAGGAATCCTTGACGTGGACTTTGGTCGTGATGCTGTCCAGCCGGGTGGTGGACCAGAACGTCGGTCCGGCGGTCACGCACACGTTCGTGGGCACGGAGGTGGACCCGGACGGCAGGGTGGTGCTGTCGGTGGAGTCACAGTGCAGGTCCCACGGCACATCAGGCCAGTGCGGGGCCGTGTTGTCGTTGAGGTTTCCGGCCGAGCAGTCGGTGAAGGTGTCGGTGGTCTGGCAGCGCTGCTTGGAGGTGAAGACCACCTGACCGGCGGGCTTGCGGCCGGTCTGCTCATCGGTGAGCTTGTAGCCGTAGGAGACGGAGTCGAGCTTGCCGCCGCGGACGTACGAGGTCAGGGTGCCCGAGTCACCGGTCGCGGCCTGGCCGCCGCCCAGGTCGTAGTAATTGGTCTCGGTCGTGTAGTCGTAGCGCTGGAGGAACCCGCTCGGCGAGACGACGAAGTCCAGGTTCCAGCGCCAGCCCTCATGCTTGTCGCACTGCGACGCCTTGCCTTTGGCCGAGTCGTAGCACGGGTCGCTCGATTCCGGGTGCAGTACCGGCACACCCCAGGCGGAATCGGTCGAGGAGTCGCCCGGAGTACCGGACTGCATCGCCCCGGAGGGTCCGGGGCCAGTCGGGGAGTGGTCGGCACCGAAGTACGCGGCAGTGCCGTCCGTGGTCAGCAGCCGGAAGTAGACGCCGTCGTGCAGGCCGTTGGCGGCTCCGGACAGCTCCTGGACCAGGGTGCCGTCGTCGCCCTGCAGCCGCCACTGCTTTATCTCGCCCGGCACGCTGGAGTCGACGCCGTCGGGCACCAGCTGCCCGGAGTGCGAGCCGAAGGAGACCGTGGCGTTGTCACCGGCCCAGCACTGGTCCCCGGATCCCTTGAGGATCTTCTTGCCGCTGCTGTCCAGCAGAGCGCCGCAGGAACGATACGTCCGCTCGACGAAGCCCGGCTGGTAGTCCCAGCCGTCACCGATCCAGGACGCCTGGGAGTTCCGGGCCGAGGTCTCCCCGTCCTCGGACTGCGAGTCGTAGGACAGCGCCACCGACGGGGCGTTCCCGCCGACTGCGGACGGGACGTCGATCGGGTAGGAGTAGGTGAAGGCGCCGGTACCGGAGGTCTGCCAGCTCCCCGAAGGGTTCAGGGAAGTTGCCGCGTAGGTGCCCTGGGAGCCGGAGCTGCCGGAGGTGACCTCCACGGTCGTCGTGTTCGCCGTGGTGGTGTTCGCCGACAACGACATCGGCTCGGCCGTACCGCTCGCGGCATGTGACGTCGCGGCGCGGGAGGAGCCGAGGGAGAGTGTGGCGGTCAGCTGGTCCGCTGTCGCTCTGTTGGTGAAGGTGATGGGGGTCCGCGTCCCACACTGCTTCAGCTGAGGCGTGGTCATCGCACAGGCCGGAACCTGGAACAGCCGCAGCCGTGAACCGAACCCACCGCCATACGCCTTGGCAAGCGAGGAATAGTCGATGACCACGCGCACCCGGCCGCCACCGGACTTCGCATCGGCGCGAGTGAAGGCGAGGAGCATGCCGTCGGCGCCTGCCCGCAGGGTCTGGGCGTGCGACGCGACCTTCACCTTGACCGCCGCCGGGCCGGATGCCTTGGCGGACCCTGATTTGTGCTTGGCGGCAGGTGCCGGTGACACCCACACCGGTAGGGCACCGGCCTTGACGGGCTTCGTCACCGGAAGGACGCGGGTGCTCGGGGAAGGCGTGAATGCCGCCTTGGGCGATGCAGCGGAGGCGCCGGCGGGACTGGGTGGCAGGACCGGCGTCGCCGCGGTGGCGGAGGCGGTGTTGCCGGATGCGATGGTGCGCGTCAGGGAGACAGTTTTCGTACCGGCCTTCGGCCACACCGGCTTGACGGCCTGATAACGGCTCGCCGCCTTGTAGCCCTTGGGGTGGACGGTGGCGGGTTGGCGGAGGGTATGACTGCCAACTGCCGGGGTCTTCGGCAGGGCTTTCGGGTTCCACACCGTGCCCTTGAAGCGGTATGGCCCAACGACCACGCCGGCGGCCACCGCAGTGGGCACGAGAAGAGTCAGCAACGCGACAGCTGTCGTCGCGAGAGTCAGCGCTCTCCCCCAGACCCGGTACTGGACGCTCGCATACCAACGCCGCTTGCCGCTCACTGAAATCCCCCCACGACCAGCGGTCCTGACAGACCGTCGTCCCCCCACCACGCCCGCTGCGTGATCGTCGGGAGGCTATTGATAGGGGCCCGGTCAACTCAATACCCTGTGCCGGCGATGTGACCATGACGTATGCCAACTGAGTGCCTGATGTGCACTTTCCGTGAAGTCGCGAACATCAACACCTGATGGCAAACCGGACACCACGCACACCGTTCGCCACAGCTTCAACATCCATCGATGTGGCGAATATCACGAACGCAAAGCATTTGCAAAAAGAGGGGGAGTTGCTAAGTGTTGTCCGGATATTCCCGAAAGCAGCGCAGGAGAAGGGAACTGACGCGCCGTCTGGCGCTGATCCCCGCGCTGGCAGCGTTGTTGCTCACTGTTCCCGCTACGCCGGCAAGCGCCGGCGAGTCATCCCCGAGTGATCCGATGCTGGCCGCTCAGGCGGAGGCCGTCGCCAGCGGTCACGATGCGCCCGTCGATTCCCTCACGACGGAGACCTCCACCGTCACCGCCAACCCTGACGGCACGTTCACCTCCACCACCAACGTCATGCCGGTAAGAGTCCTCAAGGACGGCGCCTGGACACCCGTCGACGCCACTCTGGCCACGAATGCGGACGGAACCCTCTCGCCGAAGGCCACGCCGAACGACGTCACCCTGTCGGGCGGCGGCAGTGGCCCGCTGGTCACACAGACCAACGAAGACGGGCACAGCATGGCTCTGACCATGCCCTTCACGCTGCCCGCGCCCGTCGTCAGCGACGACACCGCCGTCTACAGGTCGGTTCTGCCCGGCGTGGATCTGTCCGTGTCGGTCACCGACCAAGGCGGCTTCAGCGACGTACTGATCGTCCACGACGCCGCAGCCGCAACCGACCCGCACATCAAAAAGCTCACCGAGGCCGCCTCCACCCAGGGCCTGACCCTCTCCTCCACGGACTCGGGCGGCATGAACGCCACCACCGCGGACGGCACCGTCGCCTACACCAGCCCGCGCCCGCTGATGTGGGACTCCAGCACCACTTCGAACGTACCGGCGACAACCGCACCCGCCTCGGACACCACGACGGCCAGCGATGCCCCTACGGCATCCTCCGCCGACGGCCCCGGTGAGGGAGCCAACGTCAACACGGTGCCGATGAGCACCACGTCCAGTGGAATCACACTGACACCGGACACAACCGTGCTCAACGACCCGGACACCACCTACCCGGTGTACATCGACCCGTTCGACAACCCGGTCAGCAAGAATTCCGGCCACTACGACGAGGTGTATTCCAGCTCGTCCTGCTCCGACAGCCCCCAGTACGACAAGCTCCAAACCAACGGTGAGGGCGTGGGCTACCAGCGCTGGGGCGGCGTCTGCGGCACCGGACTCGAGCGCTCCTACTACGCCATCCCCACCAGTGGCCTCGACCCATCGATGCACGTCTACGACGCCCTCATCACCGTTCTCTCCACCTACGCGGCAAGCTTCGACTGCTCAAAAGACCAGCCGATCACCCTCCACACCACGGGGTCGATCGACTCCGGCACCGACTGGAACAACAAACCAGGCACGGTCGACGACAGCTACGACCCCGTCAAAACAACGATTCCCGGTGCGGCCAATTCCGGCAGCAGCTGCAGCAACCACACCGCGACCTTCAAGGTCCCCGACCAGGCCCAGCGGATAGCCCAGTACCACAGCGCCGCCGGTGACTACTGGACAGTCGGTCTCTTCGGCAACGAGACCATCTCCTCCGGCAACGATGACTACCTGCGAATGTCCGCTTCCCTCGCGATGACCGTGAAATTCGACATCCCACCGGACGTCCCGACAAGTCTCCTGACCACGCCGCCCGCGAACGGAGCAGCCGGTTCCTGTGTCACCAGCGGCGACGGCTGGATCGGCGCAGTCACCTACTCCGGCGCCGGAAGCAACATCCAACTGCACGCCAAGATCAAGTCGAACGTCTCCGGCGAGAACGTCAGGGCGATCTTTCACGTCTGGGACCGGACCGTCCTCGACTCCAGCGGCAACGCCCGGGACGAGGGAAGCCCCACCACCGGCTACGCCGCGGCGGAGACCGCCAGAGACGTCAGCTTGCCCATCGGGTTCACCCTCAAAGACGGCCACGAGTATGGCTGGGACGCCTACGCGCAGGACAACAACGCAAAGCCCCTGTCCTCCGACATCAGCGATCACTGCTGGTTCAAGACCGATTTCACCCCACCCGACACACCCGACATTGCCAACAACGCATCATTCCCACCCGTGGGCACCGGCCCTGCCAATCCAGTGGTCTATGCCGCACCACGAAAGACCACCAGCTTCACCGTCACCGCAGCGGACGGAGCCGCGTCCGACACCAGTTGCACGCCGAACGCCTGCATGTCCAGCGGCATCGACCACTTCCTGTGGCAGTTGGACAGCCAGCCCACCGCCCTCACCGGCACCCCGGCCGCTGTCACCAGCAGCGACAGCTCCGGCACCGCGACCGGAACAATCCCGGTTCCGATCACCAACTGGGGTGTTCACACTCTCTACGTGGCCGCAATCGACGCGGCTGGAAATATCTCCCAAGCCCCCGCCAGCTACACCTTCACCGTCCCCTGGAACCCCGACACCAAGATCACACCAGGGGACATCAGCGGCGACGGCGTCCCCGACCTTCTCGCCACCACAAAGACCGGTGACCTCGAACTGATCCCCGGCAACACCGACCCCGCCCAGAACGCGGCCCCCGCCCAGAGCGATCCGATCACCGGCACAGCGCCCGCGATCAACGGCCCGGTGCTCGTCTCGACCCCTGCGGGCTCACCCGACGGAAGCAGCTGGAACAACTACCTCATCGCCCACCGCGGCAATCTGAACGGTGCCACCTACGACGACCTCATCGCATACAACCAGCACAATCAGCAGCTGTACGTGGTCAAGAACGACCTCGACCCGGCAGCCGGCGGTGCGACCTACTCGACCTATCCCGGGTTCCTCGGCAAACGGTCCCCCGAAGTACTGGACAAGCCCAGCTGTGACACGACCATCGTTCCCGACAGCCGCTGCGGCGCCGCCGGATACGACAAATCCACCCCTTGGAAGATCAGCCAGCTCGTCGCTCCTGGCGACCTCTACGGGGGAGGCTTCCCCGCAATCATCACCGTCGAGAACGGCGAACTCTGGTACTACCAGGTCACTGGAGGACCAGCTCTGAGCTACCCGATGCTCCTCGGCGACGGTGACTGGACCGGCATGACCCTGATCGCTCCCGGCAAGGTCAACGGCACCCCGACTCTATGGGCCCGCGACAACTCCACCGGCGCTCTCTACACCTACTCGCTGGCCCACGACTCCACCGGGCTCCCTCCACTCCTGCACGCCTCCACCCACACCGCCCTGCCCCTCACCCTGCCTCCGACGACTTACCCCAAGATCGCATCCTCCGGCGACGTGAACAGCCTCTCCGGCGGCCCGGACGGCAACCCCGATCTCAACGTAACCGACACCCACGGCGAACTGATCGAGTACCCAGGTACAGCGCCGACCAGTACCACCGCCAACTTCGCCGCCCCTGTCTCCCTGGGCACCGCCGCCAACGCCGCGACTCACTGGTGGAACCTTGACGACGGCACCGGCAACACCGCCGCCGACTGCGCCACCGCCACAGACTCCGACTGCAGCCACGGCCTCCCCGCGTCCCTCAACGGCGCCTATACCTGGAGCAGCGACTCGACTCGCAGCAAGTACATCAACCTCAACGGCACCACCGGCCATGCCAACACCTCCGGGGCTGCCGTGGACACCTCGCGGGGCTTCACCGTCTCCGCCTGGATCAAGCTCAATTCGTCGTCCGCCAATTCGACATTCGTCTCGCAGGACGGGGCCGTCAACAACGGCTTTCAGCTGTACTACTCCTCGGGCGCCCAGGCGTGGGCCTTCGGCAGACACAGCACCGACGCGAGCGGTGCCGTCTGGCAGGCCACCTACGGCAGCAAGCCCGTCATAGGCAAATGGACACACCTGGTAGGCGTCTTCGACGCCACCAACCAGGAAATCCGGCTCTACGTCGACGGCAAGCTCACCGCCGCCAAGGACTGGACCTACACTCCCTGGAACGCGACCGGCTCCCTCCAGATCGGCCGCAAACTCTCCTCCGGCGCCTACGGCGAGTACGCCAACGCAGGCATCAGCGACATCCACATTTACAACACCGCCCTGCCTCCCGCCGACGCAGCCGCTACCGGTGACAACCCCGCCATCAGCCAACTCGACTGACCACTGAGGGACGTTCAGGCGCTCGACCGAGTCACTGCGGTCGAGCGCCTGCCAGGTCCGACGGGACGATCACGCAGCAGACCTACGTACCGAACCGTCAGAGCACACCCCTACAGTTCTCGATCACCTGACCGATCCAAGAGCGCCGAGGGACCGCAGTCCGGGCCTCGCGCTCCCGCTTGCAGAGACGACCAGTCCTCTGGGGGACCATCATGAGACGCAGCGCCTTCCTGGCGGCGGCCACGGCAACCGCACTGACCGCCAGCCTGTTCACGGGCCTCTCCCCGGCCTGGGCGGACGGCACCACCGGCGGCCCCGTCCTGGTCGACGCCAACGGCTGGAACGAGCCAGGTCTGGTCTTCGTGACCGCGCACTCCGACAGCCCGATCACCCACATCACGGCCCACTTCTATCCGCTGGACGCACCGGACGGCACCCAAGAGGCCGGATCGACCGAGGACTTCACCCAGTACTCCGGACAGGACGCCACATCCGGTACCTGGCGGGCGCCGGTCCACCTGGCGGACCTCCGTGACTACCGGGTGACCGTCGATCTGCAGGACGCCTCCGGCGCCACCGTCACCGGCGCCCTCTCCCCTGACCCCCTGCGGTACCGGACCATCCTCACGATCTCCGGTCTCACGGCCACCCCGAGTGTGCCGGACTACCTCCACCAGCAGGTCTCCGTCAGCGGCATCGTCGTCGCCCGGGATCCCCGCACCCCCGACACCCCGACTCCCGCCGTCGGCACCCCCGTCGACGTCGTCGCCGACACCGGACTCGGCCGGACGATCACGACCGCGACCGTCGGCCCCGACGGCCGCTTCACCGCCGCCTACGTCCCCACCGAGCAGTCCTTCCGGCTGTCCGCCGCACCCCAGGCCTCCAGTAGCTACCCGGGAGCGATCGACCTGTCGACATACCCCACCCAGTGGCTGCACACCACCCAGGCACCGGTCCGCTTCACGGCAAGCACCCACGCCCTGAACTTGGCACAGGGCGCCACCGGAACCGTCACCGGCCACGCCGAGATTCAGACCACCGCCGGCTGGCAACCGCTGCCGAACACCGCGATCACCCTTGAGGGCTCCTCGGTGGTGGCCGGGCAGACGACCACCGACAGCCGGGGCGACTACACCCTGCGTGTCTCCTCGGAGAGCCCCGCCCCGAACGCCGAACTCTTCGCCGGCGCCGACTACATGCCCTTCCAGCAGGTCGCCACCCAACCCTTCAGCCTGCACGTCGCCTACACCACCCACACCGACATGAGCGCCGACCTCAACGACGACGGATCCCTGAAGGTCTCCGGCTACGTCTACTACGAAGACACGCGCGCCAAATGGCCCGCCAAGCCCACCGTCACCCTGCAGTACTCCGAGGACGGCAAGACCGGCTGGAAGAACGCCACCACCGTTCCCCTCCCGATCCGCCACAACAAACCCCTGACCCTGGAGACGTTCGCCCGCACCCTCACCGCGCCGGACACCGACGCCTACTGGCGGGCCCACTTCGACGGCAACCCCGACCTGGGCACCAGCACCACCAAGCCCGTCCACCTCTACCGCTACGCCACCCGTATCACCGGCTTCCACGCCTCCCCCGACCCGGTCCGCAAGGGACAGCCGATCAGCTTCGGCGGCACCCTCCAGTACAAGAAGGGCAACACCTGGAAACCGCTCACCGACGACGCCTGGCCCACCCTCTACTTCAAACCGCGCGGCTCCAGCACCTACCACTACGTCTGCGAGCTGGACACCGACAAGAAGGGCCACCTCATCGGCATGGCGACCGCCAAGCAGGACGGCACCTGGGCCCTCGCGCTCAGCCGAGAGACCGGAAACCACTACCTCAGAAGCGCCCGGGTCACCGACTACGTCGACGTCCGCTAGCCGTTGCCCGTGGCGACGGCACCTGGACCCACCTCGTCGCCACCTTCCGGGCACCAGTCCCGGGAGGCTCCACCAGCGGCAACATGGCCCTCTACCAGCACGGCACCCTCAACCGGACCGCCACCAACCTCAGCCCCCCCGTACGGCTCCTCCATGCCCCTGACCACCGGCGGCTGCATCAACAGCGCCCCCGCCACCACCCCCTACCTGGCCTTCCCCGGCTCCGTCGCCGACGTCCACGTCTACCCACGCACACTCTCGGCGACCGAAGCCAGCGCACTGCACTGACCCACCGCCGAACCAGGGCCCGCGCCGACTCCGACAGGAGCAGCGCGGGCGCCCACATCCGCGGCAACCGCCAGCCACACCCAGCCGGCGAACGGACCGACACCGTCGAACGCTCCACCGAAGACCAGCTTGCGGGCCCATCCAGGAGATCACGCCCGCCAGCGCAACCTCCGAGCACAGGCGCGTTGCAGACATCGAAGCGGCAAACCACAGGCGCATCCACCGGGAAGCCGCCACAGAAGAGGCCCGCATCAAGTACGTCTGGGCTCAGCGCGCGCGATATCCACCACCGCGCCAGCCATACCGCCGAGCCAGACCAAAACACAACCAGCCGACGGGGGTTTCATCACGCTGCCAGCTGTCACGGGCGGGTCACAAACCCCGTGGACACCCTCTCGGCACAGGATCTCGAAGCTGGACATATATGCCCGCACAGGACTGGATGGACGGCGCTGGATGGCTTCTACGACATGTGCCAGGTGGTACCCAGTGAGGGACCGAGGATCAGGACAGGTGCGTCTTCTGGCCCGTCAAAGCGGTATTGCAGGGTGTTCATCGGTGTCTCACTCACCCGCCTGAGCCTCTCATCTGTCACGAGATCTCACATCGCCGGGGTGAACCTAGTGCCGCATCAAACAACGTTTGCCTGGTTATGGGAGACCGCCCCGTCGGTTGGGGGAGAGTGTGGCTGTGGAGACAACTGCCAACCGCGCGCTGACGGCGGACGTGATCGCGGCACTGAGGTACTGGCCCGGTGTCATATGGGTAGGTCAGAAGCATCCTCCGGACCCGGTGGACATGACCGTCCTGCCGCCCTTCTTCAACGAGGTGCTGCAGGAACTTCCGTGGTGGAACCGCAACTGGAAAGTCGACCGCGTCCAGCCGGGACTTCCCGCAGAGACTGGGGATCACCTTTGCGATCCCGCCGTGAGGTTCACCGAGGTGTCGATCCCGGGAACGGTCGCTTCCGGCAACGGCGAGAGCCTGCCGTTCGTCGCGAAGGTCGGGTTCATGGGCGACCGGCTGATCCGCTTCCAGGCCAAGATCGGTGACGTTGTCATCGGCCCGGCCGTTGCCCCTGCCGGGCGGTCGGAGCCGCATCCGTTCGGACGGATACTCACCGGATTGATGGACCTGCGCGGGATTCCGGTCAGGGACATGGCCAGGGCCGCCGGACTGTCGATGTCCACCATCCATATGCTCCGCCGCGGGCACAACCCGAATTTGCTGCAGGCCCGCCTGATCGCCGGGATCCTGGACATGTCCGAAGCGGACGTCAGAGTCATCGCCGGACTCGACGACGGCAGCACGCAGTAGTTGACAGGTGGCGGCGTCACGATGCGGCCTTGGCGCTGCGTCAAGCGGCGTTCGCCCTGGTGACGACTTCGCGTAGGCGCTCGTCGGCGGCGTGCTTGTTCCGCCAGATGATGTACCGACGGATCATGCTGCCTTGCTCCTTGTGGCTCGCGTGGTCAGTGCCGTCGAGAGCGAAGTAGCGCAGGGCGGTGAACTGGGCCTCGATCCGGTTCAGCCAGGAACTGTTGGTCGGGGTATAGGCGATCTCGACGTTGTTCGCTGCTGCCCACGTTCCGACCCGTTGGCAGCGCTTCGTCGTCAGGTGCGGCGAGTAGTTGTCGCAGACGATCGCGATGTGCACGTCCGCCGGGTGCAGCGAGCGCAGGTAGCGGCAGAACTCCAGGAACTTGGAGCGGTTCTTGGTCCTCTTGACGTGGCCGTAGAGCTGGTCCTTGGCAATGTCGTAGGCGGCGAACAGGTGCCGGACCCCGTACGGGCGGGTGTAGGTGGCCCGCCGCCGGGGTCTGGGCTCGCGATCGGGGTCCTTGCCCTTGCCGCCGCGTTCGGCCCACTGCCGGCCGGGATGCGGTTGAAGGTTGAGCGGGCCGAACTCATCCATGCAGAAGACAACTTCGGGCTCGCCTTCCTCTGGTGTGACCTCGCCGTCGGCGATCGCGTAGAGGTGTTCGACGCGGGCCTTCTTCGCTTCGTAGTCGGGATCCTTCGAGGTCTTCCAGGTCTTCACACGTTGAAACGAGACACTCTCCTCGCGGAGCAGGACCCGAAGGCCCTCGTGGCTGATGTCGTCGACCACCCCCTCGGCGACCAGGAAGTCGGCCAGCTTGGCCAGGCTCCAGGTCGAGAACGGCAAGCCGTGCTCGGCCGGCTTGGACTTGGCGATCTTCTTGATCTCCCGGCGTTCCGGGAGAGTGAACGTCCGCGGGCGGCCGCCCCGGTACTTCGGGTAGAGCGAGTCGAAGCCGTCGGCGTTGAAGTTGTGGATCACGTCCCGGACCCGGTCCGCGCTGGTGAACGTCACCTCGGCGATCTTCGCCACGGGCATGCGCTGGGCGGACAGCAACACCATCTGGGCTCGGCGCCAGGTCACCACCGAACCCGTACCCCGGCGGACGATCCGCAGCAGCCGCCGCCCCGCGTCGTCATCGATCTCACGGACCTGCACGCGTTCAGCCACGTGATCATTCTGACCGCCCGGAGCCACTATCCGCAGCACCCGGGCGACTCGTCACGAGAGGGCGAATGTTGCCTGATGCGGCACTAGCGGGTCTTGTCCTACTCCGGCGCTGCCGGACTCCCCGACGAGAGTCCAGGTATATGTTCACGGGCGTGTGCTCGTGGCCGTGTCGAGAGTGGGTCCTCCGGGCGCGTGCCCTCCCTCCGTCGCTACGAGCAAGGCTTTCCTCCTTGGTCACGGCCTCCGGGGGGGGCGGGTTGCAGCATCGAGTGTGGTGGCACGGACGAGGCTCGGCGTGACTCGTCTGGAAACCTTCCGGAATCCCGCCCATCAGCAGCTTGAACGCCACATGGTGAACAAGACCTGTCCTCGATCGGTAGAAGACTTGGCCGTAGCCGGATGCCCCCGGTTATAGCCACCGGTCTGCAACCAGCAGCCGGACGGGTCTGCTGCAGCTTCGGGTGACAGGTTGACCTGTCAAGGGGTAAGTCAGCGGACCCATGCGTTTGACACCGAGCCCGGGCATCCATGCCCTCGCGCCGCACGCGACCGACCGGAGGATCCCAAAACGAGGGTCCGCAGGCGACGTTGCGGGAAAGAATGGCAGGCATGACGTACGAAGGCTCCTCCATCGACCCAGCCAAGCCCAGCATCGCCCGCGTCTACGACTACCTGCTCGGCGGCAAGGACAACTACGCCGTGGATCGTGAGATCGGCGACGTGTTCAGGCGCGACCTGCCCGGTTCGGTGGCCATCGCCTTCGCCAACCGCGCGGCCCTGACCCGGGCGGTCCGGGAGATCGCGAAGACCACCGGCATTCGGCAGTTCATCGACCTGGGCAGTGGCCTGCCGACCGCGGACAACGTTCACCAGGTCGCGCAACGGCACGCCCCCGAGTCCCGGGTCGTCTACGTCGACATCGACCCCCAAGTACTGGTCCACGGCCGAGCGCTGCTGGAGAACAACGACCGGACCCGCGTCGTCGCGGTCGATGTGCGCAACCCCGAAGGCATCCACACCCACCCCGACACCCTGGAAATCATCGACTTCACTCGTCCCGTCGCCGTCATCCTCAGCGCCATCCTCCACCACGTCAACGATGACGAGGACCCGGCCGGCATCGTCCGCTACTGGCGAGACCACGTCCCCTCCGGAAGTTACTTCTTCATCAGCCACTTCCGCTCCGGCAACAACCCGGAGACCGCGGAGGCCGAGAAGGTCCTCCAGCAGACGTTCGGCCGCGGCCGGTGGCGCACCGACGCGGAGATCGCCTCCCTGCTGGACGGCCTGGAGATCCTCGACCCCGGGATCGTCCCCGCGTCCCTGTGGCGTCCCGACGAGAGCGACAATCCGTGGAACAGCGGCGAAAGACGAGAGCTCACGGTCTGGGAACACCTCATCGCCGCCGGACTGGCCCGGAAAGCCTAGACGTGATCCCCGGATGACGACCGCCGGGCAGCTGCGCCTGCGGCGGCAGGTCGCCGGGGTGGCGAAGCTCCTCGGCAATCGACGCCGGCATCCTCCCCGATGGCCGGACGAGCCACGCGTTCAGGCCCAGGCTGAGAGGATCACCTGCTCAGGGTCAAGCCGGTGTCGGCAAGGCAGCCGTCGATCACGTCCGGCCGGTACTGGAGCCCCTTGAGCCGGTGCTTGACCGCACGGGTGACCTCGCCGAGGTTGGCAGCGGCGAGGTTCCCGATGTCCCGCTTGACCAGAGACCAGACGCCTTCGGTCGGGTTGAGGTCGGGTGCGTCAGTGGGCAACCGGACGACGGTCAACCACTCCGCATTCGCGTCGATGAACTGGCGAAGTGGCTCCGTCAGGTGCATCCGGACGTTGTCCCGGACCAGCACGATCGGGCCGCCGAGCTGGATGCGGACCCGCACGATCAGGTCGCGGAAGTCGCGCCAGCCGGAAGCGAGCCACGGCCTGCAGACCTATCGGACCCACCCGGCTCTTGTCAGGCAAACGAGCCGACATCACGCTTTCAAGTTCAGTGGCGCGGCCGCACTTCTCCGACCACGTGGGCAGGGGGTAGGGGGGTCGATCTCTGTAGGTACGAGCGAAAGACTCTGATCGAACTCCCCATCGCCGACATTTACGCCGATCTTGCTGCCGCTCGTGCCCGAAGGGGAGCACGTCGTGTTGGCTGAGATGGCCGACGCCCGCTCAGCTCGGTTGCCGCTGACGTCAGTCCGCTGTTGCGCCGAGCTTCCTCGACGTCACCTTCCCAACTGGGCATCGGCGCACTGTCATCGGGGTCAGGGAAGGTGATGCTCGTCCGTCGGCGGTGCATCGGTTGCCTGGGGTCCGAGCGTTCTGATCAGGCTGATGTCCTCGGCTGAGGCTGGCCGCCCTCGGCGCGCAGTTGATCGTTGATGCGCTGCGCCTCTTCGAGCTGGTCTTCGAGGATGACGATGCGGCAGGCGGCCTCTATGGCGGTGCCCTGGTCGACGAGTTCTCGTGCGCGGGCGGCGATGCGCAGCTGGTAACGGGAGTAGCGGCGATGCCCGCCGTCGGAGCGCAGCGGGGTGATCAGACGGTGTTCACCGAGGGTGCGGAGGAAGGCAGGGGTGGTGCCGAGCATCTCGGCGGCCCGGCCCATGGTGTAGGCGGGATAGTCATCATCATCGAGGGGGCCGACGGGACGGGAATCGGCAGGCGGCATAGACCTCTTCTTTCAAGACGCGTCGGGGGGCCCGGCTGCCAGAACGGCACCCGGGCCCCGAGCTTTCAACACCATCTACCGGCGCTCTGCGCCGGCCTCTTTTTCCGCAGGTGCCGCCCACGGGGGCGGGCTTGCGGGGATCGCGAATGCGTGACCGGGGACCACCTTCCAATCCGGGGCCTTGCGGTACCCGGGCGGACTGCTCCTCGCCCGGGCGATCCTGATGGCGTTCTGCTCCTTACCTTTCGATTACGCGGATACGGCGGGTGCTGCTCACAGCCCCATCGGGGCCGTGTCCTTCTGACTACCTGCACAGCAGTTCGTGTCTGCTGTGCCCACTTCGACTTCTGGGTACGCAAGCAATGTTAACCCTGCGACGGCGGAATGTCTACTGCCACCATGACAGTTTTTCTCGCTGGAGCGTGCGGGTACTTCTGCGCCGGGTGCACTAGGAAGACGGCGAGGCAGACGGCCATGACGATCTCCAGGCCGTGCTGCCCCACCCGGCCCACGTCGGAGGCCTGAGCCACCGGCAGCGCCGGATTCGGAGTCCCACACCTGGACCTCCACCAGAGCGCCGGCGATCCGCAGACCCAGCAGGATCGGGCCGACGGCGTACTTCCGCGCGCCGGTCACCAGCTCGCTCACCACCAGCCGGGTCACCTCCACGTTCATGGACTCAAGCGGTGCCGACGTCCCGCTCGCCACCCGCATCGACCTCACCTCGACAGGCGGCCGGCCGCGCCTGTCCGGCGCACAGGACTCCGTGAAGCGCACCGTGGAAATGGCTCTCCGTGGCTCCGCACGCCTTCCTTCACCTTGGCCACCGCGAACCCCCACCCCTGCTCGACCGTCGGCTTGGCCGGAACGGCGATCTCGTCGGGATTGGTGAGGACATCGAGCAGGACCGGGCCCGGCGTGGCGAAGGCGCGTCGCACGGCGGGCTCCACGTCGGCCGGGTCGGTCACGCGGATGCCGGTGATGCCCATGGCCTCGGCCACGGCGGCGAAGTCGGGGTTGTCGAGCACGGTGCCGAACTCGGGCAGACCGGCCTGCTCCTGTTCGAGTTTCACCATGCCCAGGCGACGGTTGTCGAAGACGACGAGCTTGACGGGAAGACGGTACGTCTTCAGGGTCATGAGGTCGCCGAGGAGCATGCTCAGCCCGCCGTCCCCGCAGAAGGCCACGACCTGCCGCTCGCGGTCCAGGCACTGGGCGCCGAGGGCCTGGGGCATGGCGTTGGCCATCGAGCCCAGGTTGTAGGAGCCGATGAGGCGCCGCTCGCCGCGCATCTCGACGAAGCGCGAGAGCCACACGGTGGCCATACCCGTGTCGGAGGTGAACACGGCGTCGTCGGCCGCGACCCGGTCGACGGCCGCGGCCAGGGCCTCCGGGCGGATGTCGTGGGCGCGGTTGTCCAGCGCGGAGCGGACTCGGCCCAGGAGGCCCTTGTCGTGCGACGGGTCGGCGAGCCGTGCCTGACCGGCGCGCCACTGGTCGAATCATGCACGCGCCTTGTCCAGGTGGGAGCGGTCGCGGGCGCCGCCCGGACCGGGGCCGGCCGCGAGGTGGCCCAGGAGGTCACGCACGGTGGCGCCGGTGTCCCCGACGAGCCCGACCTCGACCGGTACACGGCGTCCGATGTGGGTGGCCTCGGTGTCGACCTGGATGACGGTCCGGCCTTCGGGATACCAGTCACGGTAGGGGAAGTCGGTGCCGAGCAGGAGGATCGTGTCCGCGTCCTGCAAGGCCGATGCGGCGGCGGGGTTGCCGATCAGTCCCGTCTGGCCGACCTGGAAGGGGTTGGTGCCGTCCTCGTAGCCCGCCTTGGCCTTCAGGGTGAGGACCATCGGTGCGGCCAGACGGTCGGCCAGAGCGAGGACGTCCTCGCGGGCCGCGCGGGCGCCCTCCCCGACGAGCAGGGTGACCCGTTCGGAGCGGTCGAGGAGTTCCGCGGCGCGGCGGACGGCCGACTCGTCGGGCCGGCTCACCGGAAGGTTCAGGGAGAACCGGGACGGCCGGTCGGCGGTCAGTTCCCGCTCGCCCAGGTCGCCCGGCACGGTGAGTACGGCGACGCCCTTGCGGCCGCGTGCCGTGCGCACCGCCGTCTCCAGCATCTGCGGCAGCTGGTCGGGCGAGGTGACGGTGGCGCGGAAGACGGCCACGTCGCTGAAGAGGACGTCGTTGTCCACCTCCTGGAAGTAGTCGCTGCCGAGTTCGGCGAGCGGTACCTGGCCCGCGATCGCCAGAACCGGGGCGTGGCTCTTGGCCGCGTCGTACAGCCCGTTGAGGAGGTGGACCGAACCCGGCCCGACGGTGCCCATGCACACCCCGAGCGTTCCGGTGAGCTGCGACTGGGCGCTCGCGGCGAAGGCCGCCGCCTCCTCGTGCCGACAGCCCACCCATTCCAGACCATCGGTGGTGCGGATGGCGTCGGTCAGCGGATTGAGCGCGTCTCCCACGACGCCGAACACCTGGCGCACGCCGAGTTCGCTCAGCGCGTCCACGATGGCGCGGGCAACAGTACGGGCCACGTGAGTCCTCCGGGTCAGTTGGTGAAGTGGTCGGGGTCGGCGGCGTTCCAGTCGGCCGCCCAGGAGGCCGGCGGCTCGGCGAGCAACTGCCCCGGCTCAAGCCACTCGTACAGTTCCTCGTAGGAGCGCTCGGTGAAGGGGTCGACGCGCCGTCGGAGCATGTGCGGACGCAGTTGGGCGGGGTCGGTGACGCCCATGGCCGCCATGATCTGCAATGCGCTGGCCACGATCGCTTCCTGGAAGCGCTGTACGCGTGCCGTTTTGTCGGGGACGTGGAGGGCGCGGGCTCGACGGGGGTCCTGGGTGGTGACGCCGGTGGGACAGGTGTTCGTGTGGCACCGCTGCGCCTGGATGCAGCCGACGGCGAACATCATCGCCCGCGCGGCGTTGCCGTAGTCGGCACCCTGCACCAGGCGTTTGACCAGGTCTGTCCCGGTGGCGATCTTGCCGCTCGCACCGATCTTGATGCGGTCACGCAGGCCCGTGCCCACGAGGGCGTTGTGCACGGTGAGCAGACCCTCGGTGAGCGGGGTACCCACATGGTCCGCGAACTCCAGCGGCGCCGCACCGGTTCCGCCCTCGGCGCCGTCGACCACGATGAAGTCGGGTGCCGTGCCTTCCTCCAGCATGGCCTTGCACACGGCCAGGAACTGCCGGCGCGAGCCCACGCAGAGCTTGAACCCGGCGGGCTTGCCATCGGACAGGTCCCGCATGCGGGCGACGAAGCGCACGAGTTCGCGCGGGGTGGAGAACACCCGGTGGTACGGCGGAGAGATGACCGTCCGTCCTTGCGGCACGTCCCGGACCCGGGCTATCTCGGCGTTCACCTTGGCGCCCGGGAGCACACCGCCGATGCCGGGCTTGGCACCCTGCGACAGTTTCAGGGACACGCACTTGACGTTTTCGTGCGCGGCCTTGTCGGCGAACTCGGCCGCGTCGAAGTCGCCTTGCCCGGTACGGCAGCCGAAGTATCCGGTGCCGATCTCCCAAACGAGGTCGCCACCGGGACGCAGGTGGTACTCCGACAGCCCGCCCTCACCGGTGTCCTGTGCGAAACCTCCCGCCGCCGCACCCCCGTTGAGAGCGAGGACGGCGTTGGCGGACAGTGAGCCGAAGCTCATCGCGGAGACGTTCAGCAGCGCCATGCCGTAGGGCCGACCGCAGTCCGGACCGCCGATCCGCACGCGCGGCGGAGCCTTCGGGACCGGGCGCGGCGCCATCGACGGCACCAGGAACTCGTGACCGGGCTGGTACACGTCCCGTTCGGTGCCGTACGGTTCCTCCGCGTCGGTGCCCTTGGCCCGCTCGTAGACGATGCTGCGCACGTCCCGGTCGAAGGGGCGTCCATCGTAGTTCCGCTCGATGAAGTACTGCTGAAGCTCCGGACGTATGCGCTCCATGAGGAAGCGGGCGTGACCGAGGACCGGATAGTTGCGCAACACCGAATGGCGGCGCTGCAGCAGATCCCACGCGCCCACCAGACCCAGCAGCATCACCGGTAGGCGACGATCAGCCACCAAGGGGAGAGCCAGGCCGCTGCCAGGGCCGCCAGTGCACCTGCGACGAGAGTCAGGACGACGATTGCGATGCGTGTCACCCCTTGCTCATTGCCGGGCGATCGCTCTGCAGTCCTGGGAAACGTCCTCGGGTCACCGGCGCCGGGGCGGGAGGCGTCCACCGGAGAGAGCGGTGTACGTCGCCGCCGACTCCGAAGACTCTCCGGGAGGCGGAGCAGCGCCGGGGCGATATGTACGACATGCCCCGAGACATCCTGTAGCGGGCGCTTCCTCGGCCGGGTGGACGCGCCACTCGTCGATCTGGAGTCGGTGTCCCGCGAGGCTGCGCCGCGCGTCACTCCGGGGGAATGCGGAACTCGAATTCGGGGCGGTCCCACGGCACGGCGGGCGGGTTCGCGAACGTGGTCCCGGTCCGCACCGCGCCCATGCGGTGGTAGAAGTCCTCGGCCGGAAGATGCGACACGACCTTGAGACGGTCGAGCCCGGCGGCACGGGCCTCGGACAGCATGTGCGCCACGAGCAGCCGTCCGATACCCCGTCCTTGCACTTCGTCGGCGACGAACAGCAGGTCGAGCTCCGGCGGAGCGAGGACGAGCGAGTAGAACCCGAGGACCCGGTCCCCGTGCTCGTCGGCGCCGACGGCCACGAAGGCGCGGTGAGCCTCGATGTAATCGGGACCGACCCGGTAGCCCGCGACCGCGGCCGCGTACTTACCCTGGTAGGCGCCTGAGCCACGCACGAGCCGCGTGAGCCGTTTGGCATCCCGCGCGACGGCTCTCCGTATGGTGATCGGCTGACTGATCCGGGAAGTGCGTGAACTCATCGGGAGAGTATTTCGCACCGGGGAGCACCCTTGGCCGGCGGGTCGGCTGCTCGCAAGCCCCGCCTGGATGGTTCCCGACAGGGCCCCGCCACGTCACCCGCTGTCACATAGTAGTCACACAGTGGCCACCAACCGGACGGGCCCTCCCGGACGTGAAGGCCGTGACCTGCGATTTCGTTCCCGCGATGGAAGGACCGGACGCCGATGGACGGCCGTTACGACCTGTGCCAGGTGGTGCCCAGCGACGGGCCCAAGATCAGGACCGGAGCGTCTTCTGGCCCGTCAAAGCGGTATTGCAGGGTGTTCGGTGGTGTCTCGCTCACCCGTCAGACCCTCTCATCCCTCACGAGATCTCACATCGCCGGTCCCAACCTAAGGGCTCTTGGCCCTCTCACTACGACGGGCCCGGCACTGCCGGAACCCTCGGGGTCCAGGTACGCGTTCTCCGGCGTCTACACGTGACCGTGTCGACGGTGGACCCTCCGGGAGCGTGATCTCCCCCGGTCCCCGCGCCGAAGAGCTTCCTCACGCGTCACGGCTTCCAGGTGATGCGGGTTGCAGCAACGAGCGCGGTGGA
Organism: Streptomyces sp. NPDC054770; assembly: GCF_053611985.1. Classification (NCBI taxonomy): domain Bacteria; kingdom Bacillati; phylum Actinomycetota; class Actinomycetes; order Kitasatosporales; family Streptomycetaceae; genus Streptomyces; species Streptomyces sp. NPDC054770. The sequence continues at coordinate 26,269 of NZ_JBSHBL010000034.1, read as the reverse complement.
ATCCCCGTGGCACGGCGTGACCCACCTGAAAGCCTTCCGGGATCTCCCCAATCAGCAGCCAAAACCCCACATGGTGAACGAGTTCCGTCTTCTCCCGGTGGGCGACGGTGCGGCACCCGGACGCGCCCTCCCGATTGCAGCTACCGGCCCACAGCCGGCAGCCGAACTCCGGGTCCACCTCGGCCTTGCGGGCCATACGGCTTGGCAAGTCGCTCGGCTGAAAACCCGCCCCCCCGGCTCACGCCTACCCCTCCGTCGCACCCCCGTGCAAGCTTCTCGGTCGTCTTCACGTTCGTATGTCCGACCCACCGCGCAAGGATGTGATCTGGCACGCCGTTGTTGGCCAGGTAGGTGGGGCAAGACGGACTCGACGGAGACCGAGGATTGCCATGAGCCGGTACGCGCGTCGACGGAGCTGCTTGGTTGTGAAGGCTGCGATCTGCGACGTCCAGCGCGTCGGGGGCCGCCTGGTTGATGGCCTTGGTGAAGGCCATCAACCGGTCACGGCACACGATTTCTGCGCCGGGGTGCTCAAGGAGCCGGGCGGCGACCGTGCTGGTCTCACGATCAGGCAGCACGTCGACCGGCCTGGACGTCTCGATGTCCACGAGGACCGTTCCGTATGTCCGACCCGGCGGAAGGCGAACTCGTCGATACCGAGTATCCGCGGCGCCCGGTCCCTGCGGTCGGCCATGAAGGCGGTCGCGGTAGAGCTCGGCGGTCGTCCGGGCCGGCGCCTGTGGCGTTGATCGCAGGAAAACCGACGCACACTGAGACGGACGATCATCGTGTGCCCGCCTACGGGCAACCCGGCAATGCGGCGCCGATAGCGGCGGTGAGCCCGAGTGGCAGGACGCTCGCACTGCGGACACCTTCCCGGCGGTCCGCACCCCGCTGCGTCCATGACCAAGTTGTCATCGACCGCCACGACCTGCCGCACCATTAGGTGCAGGCCCGGGAAAGGGACATCCTCCAGCGCCTCCGTCTTCATGACGGGGTGATCCCCTGGCGGAACGGTCCGGCAATCCGGTGGTCACTGCCAGCCGGCCGCCTTGATCACGGATGCGGCGACGTCAGCGACGGGGGCCGCACCGGTATCGACGGTGAAGTCCTCGACTCCAGCCCGGCCGAGGATTCCGTCCAACTCGCCGGACCGATTCAGATGCCATTGAAGTGTTTCGGGCTCGCTGCCGTGGCGATGGTTGTCTTACCCACACCGACCGTGCCGTTGATCAGGAGGGCGGGAGTGCCCCGGGGGCGGTCCGAGTGCATCTCGGCAGCGTACGTCCAGCACTGCAAGCTCCCCAGGCGCGCTCGGTCACTCACAGGAAGGGCTGTGTCCACCACGGGCTCGCCCCCTGCCGTAGCCGTCACGGAAGAGCGGCCACAACCGCCTGATTGCTCAGTTCGCCGACGCTGACGGACCACGCATCGGCTCCGATTGCAGCAGCGGGACTCGCCTCGTGAGCGCGGCAGCCGGAAGCGGATTGTCCGGTTCGATGCCAGGGTCCGCCGTGACAACGACGCCGGCTGTCTGAGCGTCGAAGCCGGTCGGCCAGATCGTAAGGTCGCTCGCCAGCGCGCCTTCCAGTCTCGCCTCTCGCAGGTCAGCGCCGGTGAGGTCGCAGCCTCTGAGGTCGGCCGACCGCAGGTCCGCGCCGGCGAACACGGCACCCTGGGCACGGGCCTTGCGCAGGTTCGCCTCCCGCAGGTCCGCACCGGAGAAATCCGCCGACCTCAAGTCGGCTTTGACCAGGCGTGCGCCGCGCAGATCGGCTTGCAGGCAGCGGACCTGGTGGAGAATGGAAGTGCCGAGTTCGGCATGCCGCAGGTTGGCGGCGATCAGTGACGCCTTGCTCAGGTTGACCTGGTAGACGCTCGCCGCTTCCATGCATGCGCCGTCGAAGTTGACTCCGTGCAGCCACAATCCGTCGCAGTCGGCTCGGCGCAGGTCGGTCAAACTGACGTTGAGCCACTCCGGACGGCGTTCCTGGTACAGGACCCCGAGGCAGGTCAGCGCCGTCTGGGCGTCCGCGGCGCGGGTCTCCAACGGGGGCACCGAATTAATGGACATCTCCGCCGCCGGAACTGCGGGTTCCTGCGGAGGCCAGGGAAGGTGTGTCCGCAGATACGCCGCCATGATGGAGACGACCGCCTCGCGGTCACGGTCGGAATGATCCGCAATCCGCCACAGTGCGTAGATGCCTCCGATCCGCACGTCCAGCTTGTCACTGCCAAGCTGATCCACGGCCCGGCTGAAGCGATCGGTGATGTTTCCCTCGCGGGTTGCGTTCAGCCCGTCCTGGCTGACGCGCAGCTGCCGCCATGTGGCATAGGCACCGAAAAGGACGACCGCACCGCCGACCGTCTGCAGAAGCGTGGTGCGCACGTCGTTCACCGCGTTCAGCCGGTCCGCTGCATCGAGGTGGCCACCCGCGAGGTCGTGGTCGACTATCAGCCCCGGAAGAACCAGGAGCACGACACCCAGTGACACGATCACGGCCAGTGCGGCCACCGCCACAGCAACGGCACGATTCAGGCGCGACCGGCCACGAAGAGATCCCCCCATAGCCAGAGGATCCCAGGACAAGGCCGAACCCGGCGAACCTTCCCGGTCAGAGCACTGGGGCCAGACTCTGCGTCGCGGGCTCCTTCTCCGGTCTGCTCGGTGATCGAACCGAACCCGCCTAGTAGCTGTCGTAGCTGGGCCTACCGTTCGGCCGGTAGACGCCGACGACGGTGCCGCCCTTCGTCATGGAGACACTGACCGGCTCCAGTGCGGTGGGGATCGCTCCGTCGGCGAACAGCCGCTTGCCGGTGCCGATGATCACCGGATGGATGGTCAGCCGGTACTCGTCGACGAGGCCGTGCCGCATGAGGGTCTGGGCGAGGTCGCCGCTGCCGACGACGTTGACGGCGCCGCCGTCGGACGCCTTCAGCTCGCGTACGGCATCGACGGTGTCGCCCGCCAGGAGCGTGGAGTTCTGCCACTCGACGGACGTCAGGGTCCGGGACGCCACGTACTTGTGCATGCCGTTCATCCGGGCGGTGAACGGGTTGCCGGGATCGGCGGTCGGCCAGTACGACGCGAAGATCTCGTAGGTCTTGCGGCCGAGCAGCATCGCGTCGGAGTGCTCGTACCAACCGGCGATGGCCGCGCCGACCTCGTCGTCGTCCACCGGTTTCTGCCAGCCGCCGTGCTCGAAGCCGCTCTCGGCGTCCTCGTCCGGACCGCCCGGCGCCTGCATGACGCCGTCCAGCGTCAGGAACGTGCACAGGATGATCTCGCGCATGGTGCGCTCCCTTCGTCGACGGGTAGACCGCACGACCGCCGAAAACTCATCGGCAGAACTTCCGTGGCGCAGCACCGGGGCCGTCGTCCGGATCAGTCCGGCCGTGAGGTGCAGTACCTGTCGGTCGACCTCGAACAGCGCGTCATACCCCGATGTCCACCATCACGATCAGGACGACCATCAGCAGGACGACGTACGCGGCGGAATGGACGCGGTCCGGGACGCGGCCGGTGACCCGTCGCGCCATCGCGATGGTCGGCAGCGATCCGAGCAACAGGGCGGCGCCCGCGCCGAGATCGACGTAACCGAGTTGTCCCGCGCCGGCGGGTGCGGTGGGGGCGAGGGCGTAGACGAGGGTTCCGGCCACGGCGACCGGAACGCTCAGCGGGTTGGCCATGGCGGTCGCCTCGGCCATGGGCAGGCCCCTGCGGCGCAGCAGCGGAACCGTCATGACGCTGCCGCCCACCCCGAGGCAGGCAGCCACCAGGCCGATACCCATGCCGCCGAGCGTGGTGGTGCCCCGGCCCAGTGGCTTGGGACGCGTGCGGTGCGTCACGGAGAGGAAGCCTTTGCGCAGCAGACTGTCGGCGATCGTCACCAGCAGGTAGGCGGCGAACAGCAGACGCAGCGCGGTACCGCCGATCAAGGTGGCGGCGAAGGATCCCGCGGCGGCGCCGAGCGCGATGAACGCCGCCAGCGGCCAGACGTACGCGCGGCGCAGTCGGCCCTGCCGCCACTGGGCCGGCGTCGCCGCCCCGGCGTTGACGACCATGACCGCTGCCGAAGTTGCCACCGCGACGTGCATGGCGTCCGCTCCCGGACGCGCCGTGGCGGTGAGCACCCCGCAGACGACGGGAACCGTGACGAAGCCGCCGCCGAAGCCGAAGAGCCAGGTCGTGATGCCGGTCAGGCACCCGAACAACACGAGAACAGAGAACGAGGTCAGCACTGGTACGACGCTAGGGATCCGATGCCTTGGCGGACAATCGATGAACTGCCTACTTCCTACGCGCAGCAGACACGGCACGTAGTCTCGCGGCATGCGCAACATCCCCGTGGCGAAGGTGGACGAGCTCGATCGCGCCGTGCTGGCCATCGGCACCGACTACCCCCAGGACCATCTGCTGGTCTGGCACGAGCACCGGCGTGCCCAGGTCCTGTACGCGGCCACCGGTGTCATGCGGGTCGAGACGGCGGACGGCAGCTGGACGATTCCCACCGCCCGCGCGGTACTGATCCCGCCCCTGGCCCGACACCAGGTCACGATGACGGGCGTCAGCACCCGCAGCCTCTACATCGAACCCGCCGCCGTACCGTGGTTTCCCGCCCGTTGCCAGGCCGTCGACGTCTCCCCCCTGCTGCGGACGCTCATCATCGAGGCCGTCGAGATGGAGCCGCGCTACCCCGAGCACAGCCGCGACGCCACGATCGCCGATCTCATCCTCCACGAGCTCAGGAACCTCACCCCGCTCCCGCTCGATCTGCCGCTGCCCTCCGATCCCGGGCTGCGCGGCCTGTGCGAGGCGTTCCTGCGGAAGCCCGACATCCACGACCCGCCCGCGCGCTGGTGCGCGGCCCTCAACATCGGCGAACGCACCCTGGCCCGCCTGTTCCGGCGCGACACCGGCCTCAGCTTCTCGCAGTGGCGGCAACGCGCCTGCGTCCTGCATTCCCTCCGGCACCTCAGTACCGGCACACCCGTCACACGCATCGCCGTCATGCTGGGCTACGACAACCCCGCCGCCTACACGGCCGCGTTCAGGAAACTCCTCGGCCGCCCGCCGACGGCGTACCGGAGCCCGGGCACCGGCGGCGTTCCGGGCCGTGGGGCTTGATCGACGCACAAGGGTACGGTGGCGGAACAGGGCCAGTCGTCCGACCGGGGAGCCCACATGACCAACAGCCCGGCAGCCGTCGTAGCAGCGGCGTTCCAGTACTACGGGTCACAGGACCGCGCCGCGGCCGTCCCGCTCTACGCCGCCGATTTCACGTTCACGAGTCCGCAGGACGATCACATAGGCAAGGCGGCCTTCTTCGAGCGGTGTTTCCCTACCGCCGACCGGTTCAAGGAGCAGCGGTTGCTGCACGTCACCGCCGCGGACGAAGAACTCGTCTTCGTCCAGTACGAGTACGAGCTCACGACGGGCGGCAGGTACCGCAACGTCGAGGCGATCACTGTCCGGGACGGGCTCATCCAGGAGGTACAGGTCTTCTTCGGCGGCAAAGTGTGAGCGGACCGGCGAACCAAGCCTCACTGGAGAGCCGTGACAGTCAAGCGACTGGGGTGTGTGCTGTCTGCTCGATCCGTGGCCCGCTCCGAGTTGTACGGCCCGCCCGAGAAGCGGAATCCCGCCAGGGACACGGGGAACCGACTTCAGCCCCGCGGACCGGGTGGCCCGTTCCGGTGTTGCCGATCGGGTTCACGCGTAGGGTGTGCACCCGCGCCCCTGGCCGGCCTCACACCGAGAACTCGCGTATCACCGTGTTGCGGAACACCGCGCTGCCGCCGATCGTGAACAGTGCGAGCCGGGTGTCCAGCAGGTACGGGAACACCTGGCTGGTGTGCACGTAGCGGCCGTCGTCGACGAACATCTCCACCGACGTGCGGTCCACCAGGATGCGCAGCTTCACCGTGCCGGCGGACGGGTCGAACGGGGTGTGGCTCTCCTGCCACTTGCCGGACGTGTCGGCGTTCACCGTGCCTCGTCGGTTGAGGAAGGCGTAGTCGGCGTAGATCCCGGCGTCGATGTGCCGGCCGCCGTCGGGTGAGCGCCTCAGCTGGAGCCCGGCGCCGGTGAGTTGGGACCAGGTGATCTGGGTCGTCACCTCGTAGGAGATACCGGTGTAGTCGAGCACCTTCGTGCCGTCCACGGTCACGTCGCCCAGGTTCACGGTGCGGGAGACATACGAGTCGAGGCCGGCGACGGGCCGGGAGGCGAGGTAGTAGGTGTTGTCGGATGCCTTCTTCAGGGTGATCTCGCGGACGACGGAGTCGGTGCCGTTGAAGCCGTCGCAGTCGATGGTGGGGGTGGTGTTTGCGTAGTCCCAGTCGTTCACCCATCCGATCGCGTACCGGGCAGCCGCGTCCACCGCGCCGCTCGCGTCCCGCTTCTCGAAGGTGACGGCGCCGTACCAGTCCCAGCCGTGGTCGAGCCACTGCGGCTCACTCGCCTCGGCGGTGAACGCGCTGCCGTCGAAGGAACCCGTCCAGTAGGCGTACGTGTTGGGCAGCCCCGAGCCCTTCCCGTTGGCGCTCGCGCCGAGCACCCATTTCGCGGTGCCGTCGACGGCGGTGATGCGGAAGAGGTCGGGACACTCCAGGACGCCGATGCCGTCGTGGACGAAACCGTTCACGTACGTCCAGGACTTGAGGTCGTCGGAGTGGTAGAAGCCGATCTTGTCGTTCTCGGCGAGGGCCATCACCCAGCGGCCCCGGTCCTCGTCGCGGATCACCTTGGGGTCGCGGAAGTCGGCGACACCGGGGTTGGGCAGGACGGGGTCGGTCCCGTAGTTGTCGAAGGTGAGACCGCCGTCGGTCGAGTAGTACAGGAACTGCTCCTGGTGGTCGGTGCCGCCGCCGGGGGACATGGTGACGATGACGACGACCGCGCCCGCGCCGAATCCGGCCGTGTTGCCGGTGTCGACCACCGCCGAACCCGACCAGAGATCGCCGTTGGGCGTGCTGTCCTTGGGCACGGCGACCCCGCGGTCGGCGAAGGAGACCAGGTCCTTGGTGGTGGCCAGGCGCCACGCGGTGCCGACGACACCGGTGAAGTAGTCGGCGTTGTAGAGGTAGTAGTAGTGGTACTCGCCGTCGATCCAGACGGGCCGCTGCGGGTCGTTCTTCCACTGGTCGGGGACCGTGAAGTGGTACGTGGCGCGGTAACTCGCCCCGCTCGCCGCGGACTTGGTCCTGCTCTTGGCCGTGGCCGTTCCGTTGGACAGCAGCGCGGCGGCGGTGCCCGCCGCCGATCCCGCGAACAGTGATCTCCTGGAAATCCCCGGGGTTCCGGGCATGACGCATCGTTCCTCTCATGGCGGCTCCTGCGAACGAGGACTGTAGACCTAACTCGTTAAAGGTCAAGCGTTCCCGACCCTTGACAGGCCTGCTGCCCGGTTCCCATCATCTGGGGCATCACCCCTGAACTAACACGAGTTAGGCCCGTTGATGACTGACTCGCACCTCCCCCGCCGCACGCTGCTGCGGTACGGCGCGTACGGGGCCGGAGCAGCCGCCCTGGCCGCGACCGCCGCGAGCTGGGACCGGCTCACGGGAGCCGACATCCCCGGCCGTGACGACGGCTCCCTCGTCGTCGCCACCCTCGGCTCCGCCTTCGACCCGGCCACCGTCGACGCCCTCACCAAGGGCTTCCACCGGCTCCACCCCGACATCCCGCTGCGGGTGAACGCGGTGCAGGCCGTCGACTGGTCGGATTTCTTCGCGAAGATCCTCACCCAGATCGCCGCGGGCACGGCCCCGGACCTGGTGTATGTGGCCACCGAGGGCGTGCAGTTGTTCGCCCGCCGGCTCGGCGTGCCCCTGGACCGCTGGGTACGGCGGGACGCGGCGGAGCTGCATGAGTACTTCGCCGACGTCCACCCCTCGCTGGTGGAGTCGATGATGTACGAGGGGAACCTCTACCAACTCCCGATGGAGTTCAACGCCGCCGACATCTACCTCAACAAGCAGGTGCTGAAGCGGGCGGGCGCGGGTTTCCCGGCGGCCGACTGGAGCCGCGACGACTTCACCGCGCTGCTGCGGGAGATGAAACGTGCCGGCGGTGCGCACTTCACGCCGTACTTCTGGACCAACCGGCTGTGGGGCGGCGTGGTGCCCTGGCTCTTCGCGAACGGCACGAACCTGCTGAAGGAGTCGAAGGCTCCCGGCGGCTCCTGGCTGTGGGACACCTTCTACCCGGCCGCCGACCGCCAGGGGCGCGGCGGGGGCTTCCGCTGGAGCACCCCACAGGCCACCGCCGACCGGGTCGAGGAGGCGTACGACTATCTCGCCTCCCTCGTCCAGGAGGACCTGTGCACCCGGCCCGAGGGCGGCAACGGCAGCAATCTGGTCGGCGTGTTCTCCACCGGCCGCGTCGGCGTCACACCGGCGGGCGGCTTCTGGGCGGGCGGCCTGCAACAGGCCGGCATGCGGGCCGCCGACTACGACGTGCAGTACTTCCCGCGCTGGCGCACCCAGCGCCACCAGTTCGGCGCGGCGGGCTACGCGCTGCTGCGCACCTCCAAGAAGCAGGAAGCCGCCTGGGAGTTCATCAAGTACGCGGCCCGCAAGGACACCATGACCCGGCTGTTCCAGAGCAACCAGACCACCCCGGCGCGCCGTTCGATGCTGAACGCCGCCCGCTACGCCGAGAGCGGCCCGGCCCACTGGCGGGTCTTCTACGACACCCTCGACCGGTTTCCCGACACCGGCCCGATCCCCGCGCCGCCGCAGGTCGCCGAGGTGACCGACGTCCTGCTCAAGTACACCGGCTCCGCGCTGGCCTCGCCGCGTGCGGTGGGTCCCGCGCTGCGCCGGATGCAGGGCGCCCTGGAGCAGGCCATGGAGCGTGCGATATGACGAACACTCAGGTGCCGAACTCCCAGGTCCCGCCCGTGCGTTCGCGGCCCGCCGCGCCACCCGCCGTCGCCGTACGGCCGTCCGTCCGCGACCGCGGCACCCGGCTGCTGGCCACGCTGTTCCTGGCGCCCACGGTCGTCGGCATCGTCGTCTTCACGGTCGTGCCGATCATCGGGTCCATCGTGCTGAGCCTGTTCCACTGGAACGTGATCGACCCGCCCAGTTTCGCCGGCGGCGCCAACTACCGCACCACATTCACGGATTCGACCGTCCTGGTCTCCTTCCGCAACACGCTCCTGTTCATGGTCCTCGCGGTCACGCTGCAACTGCTGATCGCGCTGTCGCTGGCGCTCGCGCTGAACGGGCGGATGCCGGGGTGGCTGCGGTCGGTGTTCCGCTCGGCGTTCTTCTTCCCGCTGGTGCTGTCCGCCGCCTCGATCTCGGTGGTGATGAAGTACCTGTTCAACCAGGACTTCGGGGTGGTGAACTGGCTGATCGGCCTGGTCGGCGTCGCCCCCGTGCCCTGGCTGACCTCGGAGCACGCGGCGATGGCCACGGTGGTCCTGGTCTACGTCTGGCAGCAGTTCGGCTTCTCGTTCCTGCTGTTCGTCGGCGGACTGAACAACATCCCCAAGGAGATCCACGAGGCCGCCGCCCTCGACGGCGCGACCGGCCTGCGCAAGCACCTCGGCATCACGCTGCCGCTGCTGTCGCCGACGCTGCTCGTCGCGTCGGTGGTCGGCATCATCAACGCCCTCCAGGTCTTCGAACAGCCCTACGTCCTCACCGACGGCGGCCCCGGCGACGCCACCCGCACCGTGGTGATGGTGATCTACGAGCGGGCCTTCGAGCAGCTCGACTTCGGCGAGGCATCCGCGGTGGGCGTGCTGCTCTTCGCGCTGATCATGGCGGTCACCGCCGTCCAGTTCCGGCTCAGCCGGCGTTTCGTCCACTACCAGTGAGCCGGTGAGCCGCATGAGCGCTATGAGCCAAGCAACCCCGACCCTGAGCCGCGTACGTCACTCACTCACCCCCTGGGCCCGGATCGCCGCACTGACCGTGTGCGCCCTGCTGACGCTGGGCCCGGTCATCTGGACCGTCGCCACATCGCTGCGCACTCCGGCCCAGTCCTTCGACCTGCCCCCGCAGGTCATCCCGACGCACCCGACGGCCGCGGCCTATCGCGGGGTCTTCCAGCAGATCGACGTATGGCTGCTCGCCCTGAACTCCACTCTCGTGACGGCACTGATCGCCGTAGGCCAGATGATCACGGCGGGCCTGGCCGGATACGCCTTCGCGCGCCTGGAGTTCCGTTTCAAGAAGCCGCTCTTCGGCCTGGTCCTGGCGACCATGATGGTGCCGTTGCAGGTCACCATCGTGCCGGTGTTCCTGGTGCTGAAGTCGATGGGCCTCACCGACACGCTCCTCGGCCTGATCATCCCGGCCTTCCCGACGGCCTTCGGCACCTTCCTGATGCGCCAGTACTTCCTCGGTATGCCGAAGGACCTGGGCGAGGCCGCCATGCTGGACGGCGCGGGGCCCTGGCGGATCTTCCGCTCGGTGTACGCGCCGCTGGCCGCGCCCGGCCTGGCGATCGTCGGCGTGCTGGCCTTCAACTACCACTGGAACGAGTTCTTCCGCCCGCTGATCCTGGAGACCTCCAGCCAGAACTACACGCTTCCGCTGGGTCTGGTCTCCCTCCAGGGCAACCTCGGCACCGGCTCGATCTCCGTCGTCCTCGCCGGTGTCGTCCTCTCGATGCTCCCCGCCGTCGCCGTGTTCGTCGTCGGCCAGCGCCCTCTGCGTGAGGGCATCACCTCAGCAGGAGTCAACCGTTGAGCCATGACCCCAACGCGCCGCGTTTCAGGGTCCGCCCGCCCGCCGGCTGGATCAACGACCCCAATGGGCCGTTCCGTTGGCGGGACCGCTACCACCTCTTCTACCAGCACAACCCCGACGCACCGGTGCACGCGAACGTCCACTGGGGTCATGCCTCCAGCGCCGACCTCGCGCACTGGGAGCACCACCCGATCGCGCTCACCCCGACGCCGGGCGGCCCCGACGAGGCCGGCTGCTGGTCGGGCTGCGTGACCGACGACGCCGGCACACCGACCGCCGTGTACACGGGAGTCGACCGAACCCACACCGGACTCGGCACCATCTGCCTGGCGCGGGCGGCGGATCCGGACGACGAGCTGCTGACCGGGTGGAAGCCGCTGCCGACGCCGGTGGTGGCCGGGCCGCCGCCGGGACTGGACGTGGTGATGTTCCGCGACCCGTTCGTCTTCCGCCGCGCGGACCGGCGCTGGGCCCTCGTCGGCGCCGGGCACGCCGACGGCACGCCGTCGGTCCTGCTCTACGACTGCGACGACCTGACCGACTGGCGGTTCGCCGGTGTGCTGCTGGACGGCAAGGACCCGGTGGCGGCGGGCGTGTTCGGCGACAAGTCGGTGGGCTGGGAGTGCCCGCACCTGTACCGGACAGCAGGCGGCGACCACGTGCTTGCGGTGTGCCTGTGGGACGGAGATCCCTGCTCCACCGGGTACCTGACGGGCCGTCTGGAAGCTGACGACTCAGGCGCGTTGAGGTTTCTGCCGCGCACCGGCGGCCGACTCGACCAGGGACGGGACTTCTACGCCCCCGCCGTGCTCCAGGAGCCCGACCGCGCACTGCTGTGGGGCTGGTCGTGGGAGGCCCGCCCGCAGGAGGAGATACACCGGGCCGGATGGGCAGGCGTACTCACCGCGCCACGGGTCGTCGACATCCACCCCGACGGTTCACTGCAGGTGAGCCCGGCCCCGGAGCTCCAACTGCTGCGCCCGGCCGAGCCGTTCGTCACCGCGCCGGGCCGGGTCCCGCTTCCCCACACGTACGACCTGACGGTCACCGCATGTGACCCGACCACGGTGAGCCTGCTCCGGGACGCGGCGGGCCGGGAGCTGACCGTCCGGGCGGACCCTGGCTCGGGGACCGTCGTCCTCGACCGCAGCGCCTGGCCCCGGGCCGGCCGGGAAGGCTCCGCCCCGATCACCGTGCACGTGCCGAAGGGGCCGGAACTCGCGCTCCGGCTGCTCGTCGACGGCTCGCTCCTCGAACTCTTCGTCGCGGACCGGGCCATGGTCACCGAGCGCGTCTACCGGCGCCCCGGCGACATCGCCGAGCTGGTCGTCGACGGGCCGGGTGCCCGGGTCACCGGGTGGGCGCCGGCCCCACGGAGTCGCGGCTGACCACAGGGCAGGCCAGGCGCCGGACGGTCGCGGGCGGCGTACGGCCGGCTTCGATGGCGTCCAGGAGCAGCCGGGCCGCCGCCTCGCCCATCGCCCGGTGCGGCAGCGCGACCGAGGTGAGCGGCGGTGTGAGGAACGCGGCCATGTGCTCCTGGTCGTCGTAACCGACCACGGACAGATCGGCGGGCACGTCGATCCCGAGCCGGGTCGCGGCGTGCAGGACACCCGCCGCGACCCGGTCGTTGTAGCACAGGACGCCAGTGGGGCGACGGCCCGGCTCGACCCCGTCGAGCAGGCGCAGCGCCCCCGCATATCCCGCGGAGATCTCCCCGCCGCCGCGCACGATCCACTCCTCGGGCACGGTGACGCCCTCGGCGCGCAGCGCGTCCCGGAAGCCGCGGGTACGTTCCACCGAGGCGATGTCGTCCAGACCGCCGATCACGGCGAGCCGGCGGTGGCCCGCACCGAGCAGCAGCCGGGCCGCGGTACGGCCACCGGCGCGCTCGGCAGGGACCACGGCGGGCAGGGAGTCGTCCTCGGGCAGGCAGTTGGCCAGCACGGAGTGGGTGCGGTGCAGGCCCTCGGGGACGCGGACCCGGCGCAGTGACATGGCCGCGTAGATGATGCCGTCCACGCGCCGGTCGAGCAGTTCCGCGACGGCCGCGTCCTCCTTGGCCGGGTCACCGCCGGAGTCGACGGTGAGGACGAGATGGTCGCTGTCCCAGGCGGTCTCCATGGCGCCGCGCAGCAGCCGGCCGGCGAACGGCGAGGACGCGATCTCATCGGTGACCAGCCCGATCACGGCCGTACGGCGACTGCGCAGACCGCGGGCCACCGGGTCGGGGCGGTAGCCCAGCCGGGTCGCGGCCTGCCGGATGCGTTCCTGGGTGGCGGGCGAGAGGTTGCCCTCGGCTCGGCCGTTGAACACGAAGGACACCGCGGTGTGCGACACGCCGGCAAGCCGGGCGACGTCCCGTGACGTCGGGCGCCCGGTGCCCGTGCTCCTGCTCTCCTCGGCACCGCCCATGCCGTCCGCCGCCCTCACCCAGCCCGTCCCTGTCGATCACCGTCCACCCTATCCGCGGGGAGCGCCGCGGCACACGGGAGAGCCTCAGGGCGCCGCGGGCGTGGACGTCCGATGTGATCACCGGATTCCCCGGAGGGCGGGGACCGCTTCGGACCGGGCGTAAGCACGTCATCCGCCGGCGATGCCGGCCCACCGGCCCGGTGGAGGGTAGCGCGGACCGGACCGCGGGGCCGCTCACGACGACCGGGTGTGGTGGCGGACCTGCCTGGCGCCCTCGCTGAAGGTGGCGTCATCGGTCCACTGGACGGTGTTCTCGATGGCCCAGTGCGCGCGTGCCCGGGCCGCGATCCTCTTCGCGGTGGCCTGCTCGGCGCGCAGACCGGTGACAGCGTAGGCGGTCTCGGCCTGCCGCTCCTTCTCGCCGATGCGGCGGCACTTGCGGCGGATGCGCACCACCTGGCGGGCATGCAGAAGGCAGTCTGCCGACGGTGAAGATCTTGACTTCGCGGATCTCTTCCCAGTCCTCCCGCGTTCGCGGGAACAGTCCGGAACGGGGACGTGACTCCAGGGCAGCGGGCTCAACTGTCGTGCCAGGAAGACCCCGATCCCTGGCACGGTTTCACCGGCTACATCGAGGCCGCCTGCGCGATGCAGGCCGCCGACAACGGCTTCGCCGACGTACTGACCATGACCTTCCCCACCGCCAAGGCCATGGAGAAGCGCCGGAACGAGGCGTATGAGGGCATGGTGCGGCTCATCGGCCGCGCCAAGGCCGCGGGCCGGCTGCGCGAGGACTTCGACCCCTCGGACCTGGTACTGCTGCACATGGCCAACCTCGGCGTCGTCAACGCCTGCGGCGACGCCGCTCCCGACGCCTGGCGACGTGTCGTCGCCCTGATGATCCAGTCCTTCGAGGCCCCGGCCCGGGCCCCCCTTCCCGCCTCGCCCGCGCACGACGGCCTCTACAGGGCCATGCTCCGCGCCCTGCCGGCGGGCGACACCGTCGCACGGAAGCCCGACCCGAACAGCTGACCTCCCGGCCCCTCCGTCAACTGACGGAGGGCGTTGCCGTACGAGACGGGCGCTCGGCGAGGACGCGTTCCTCTTTCCCGCCCACTTCCCCGCACCGCACTACGGCCGACTCGCCCTCGACGGCGACGAGGTCCGCTTCGTGCCGGGCGGCGCGGTCCACACCGAGGTCGGCCGACCGACGGGCTGTCTCTTCCCCGGCCCACGCGGGGTGGTCCAGCAGTTCGAACCGCAGCGTGCACATCCGTCCACCGTCGCGAACCATCGGCCCTGCTCGCCATCCGCTCACTTCCGCCACCTGTCGCGGCTTTGAACTCTACCGCCGGCTTCGGGGAAATCACCCGTAAATGAGAGATTCGCCAGTTGGAATGGTACTGCGGTACCACTCCGTCGGGCCAATTGCCTCCCGTAGTCCCACGGATACGACAGCGGGACTCTCTAGCCTAAGCGGGCCGGATCACAACGACGCGAAGAAGCCAGTTCACCGTCTGCCGCAGTCGATTTTGCCTTTAGTGATGGAGCGAGTCATTGACCCTGCGACCGCGGGCGGGAACCCGACGTCAGCGGGCCAGGCAGGAAACAGGCGTTCATCAGCGATGTTGGTGAGAGTTGGCCGAGCCTGTGGCCACGGAGTCGATATCCGTCCGACCGATTTCGGTCCCGTGCCGCAGAGAACGAAAGAATTCTGTTCTACCGGACGTGGAAATCGAGGATCACATGGTGCCGTTCAGAAGTTCCTCCACAAAGTTAAGCGCGGCGGCATTCTCCGCACTGTTCCTGCTGTCTGGAACACCTGCCGCCGTGGCCTCGCCGATTGACGCGGGCAACGCGGCCATTCACGAAGTCGACGTCACCGGCATGCCGGCCACCAAGGAAGGCCAGCCGACGGTCGCCGTCAACCCGGGAAACCCGAAGAACCTGGTCTTCGTCTCGACCGTCTTCCCGCCGTCGCCGGGCCTGGAACCGGTCGACGGCGGGTGCTTCCTCGCCTACTCGAACGACAGGGGCGACACCTGGACCCAGGTCGCCTGGCCGCTCGGTACCGCGGCGCCCAAGTGCGGTGAGCCGAGCGTGCAGTTCGACGCGAAGGGCACCGTGTACGTGGACAACAACCAGGTCAGCTCGGGTCTGGACGCGAACCTGGTGAACCACAACCAGGTCGCGAAGTCGACCGACGGCGGCAGGACCTGGACCGACCCGGTGTCCACACCGCTTCTCCTGGGCGGTGCCCCGAAGATGCGGGTGGACGCCGCGACCGGCAAGGTCTACGCGGTCGCCGGGGCAGCATGGGAGTACCCGAGCGCGGTCTCCGTCAGCGCCGACGGCGGGAAGACCTTCAGCAGTGACTCGCGGGTGATCCCGGGCCCGATGCCCTGCATCGAGGTGGCGCCGGGCATCCCGCTCGTGTGCGGCTATCCCGGGCGTGAGATCGCCGTGTACGGCGGGATCCTCGTGTCCGCCTCCCAGGAGGCGGGGCAGCCGGTGAACTTCCACGTCAGCCGTGACGACGGCCGGACATGGACGAACACCACCGTCAAGGACGGCCAGGGGGCCCCTGTCGCGGCGGGCACCGGTTCTCTGGTGCCGACTCCGGGCCTGGGCGCGGCCGCCGACCCCGTTCCGTGGGTGGCCGCCGACACCTCCCGTCGTGGCCGGTTCGCCGTGATGGTGCCCCGGGACTCCAACACCCTGGACGTCTACATCACCCCGGACGCCGGCAGGACCTGGACCGGCCCGACGACGATCGCCACCCCGAACGCCCAGCGGCCGGCGATCGACTTCGGCGCGAACGGTGATCTGGGGGTCATGTGGCGGACCTCCACGGGTGACGCGTTCTCGGTCGTCTCCTTCGACGATGGACGCTCGTTCAGCGCCCCGGTGCGGGTCAACCACGTGACCGAACCGGTCGGGGAGACGGGCCCTCCCGGTGACCGTTGGTCGGGCATCACCCTGACCGACAAGTACGCCTACGTCACCTGGGCCGACGGGCGGAACAACTCGTCCCTCGACTCGATCATCAGCCGGGTGCCGCTGAAGCTGTACAGGCGCCCGGCCTCGAAGGCGACGAACTGACGGCAGTCCTCCGCATGGCAATGGTTCGCCGAGGCGCCTCGGCGAACCATTGCCATGCAGCCGGCACAGGTCAAGGGCGGGGAGTGACCAGTCCCGCGTCGTAGGCGACGATGACCGCCTGGATCCGGTCGCGGGCGCCCACCTTGGCCATGACCCGCCCGACGTGCTTCTTCACGGTGGACTCGGTCAGCACGAGACGGTCGGCGATCTCCGCGTTGGTCCACCCCATGCCGATCGCCACGAGCACCTCGTGCTCGCGTTCACTGAGCGCGGTCAGCCGTGCGTCCGTGTGACGCTGGGCGCCGGGTGCCAGGAAGTGGTGGGCGTGGGCGTCGAGCAGGCGGCGGGTCAACCGGGGTGACACGACGGCGTCGCCGGTCGCGACCGCCTGGATCCCGGCGAGGAGTTCCGCCGGCCGGACGTCTTTGAGCAGGAAGCCACTGGCCCCGGCACGCAGGCCGGCGTAGGCGTACTCGTCGAGATCGAAGGTGGTCAGGATGATCACGCGGGTGCGAGCGCCGGCCGCCACGATCCGGCGGGTCGCCTCGATGCCGTCGATTCCGGGCATCCGGACATCCATCAGGACCACGTCGGGGCGCAGGTCGGCCGCCATCCGGACGGCCTGCGCGCCGTTGTCGGCCTCACCCACGACGCTCATGCCGGGGGTGCCGTCGAGCAGCATCCGAAAGCCCATGCGGGGCAGCGGCTGGTCGTCGGCGATCAGCACGGTGGTCATGGCGCGGACTCTCCTGATGTGGCCGAGGCGGACGGATCCAGCAGGACTTCCACGATCCAGCCCTGGCCGTCGTCGCGCGGTCCGATGGTTGCGGTGCCGTCGTAGAGCGCGGCCCGTTGGCGGATGCCGACCAGGCCGTGTCCGGTGTCCCCGCGGGGAGCTGTGGCCCGTTTCCGCGACAGCGAACCGGTGTCGGTGACCCGGACGCGCAGCCGGCTGTCCTCGACCGCGACCGTGACGTCGGCCGTGGCACCGGGTCCGACGTGTTTGAGGGTGTTGGTCAGGGCTTCCTGCACCACCCGGAACACCGTGAGCTGCACACCGCGGCCCAGCTCGTCGACCGGGCCGAGGGTGCGGCAGGCAACCGGCAGGCCGGCCGCGCGCACCCGGTCGAGCAGGGTTTCCAGGTCCCGGACGCCCGGCTGCGGGGACCGGGGCGTGCCGTCGTCCTCCGATTCCGGGGACTCGCGCAACACCCCCAGCACGCGACGCAGTTCGTCCATCGCCTGCCGGCCGGTGTCGCCGATCAGATGGAGTGCCTGCTCGGTCCGTGCGGGATCGCGGGTGGTGAGCACGGCGGCGCCGTCGGCGAGGTTGACCATGACCGACAGGTTGTGGCCGACGATGTCGTGCATCTCGCGCGCGATCCGCCGGCGCTCCGCCGCCGCCGTCAGCCGGACGCGCTGGTCGCGCTCGATCTCCAGCCGTGCCGCTCGGTCCCGTAGCGCGGACAGGTACAGCCGGCTGATCCGGAAGGTCAGACCCAGTGCGACGGCCCCGATGCCGGTGCCGACGGACAGGATCAGAAAGGCCACCGGATCGGCTGCCGGAATCACGGTGACCACGATCAGCACCCACCCCGCCACGGTCACCGGCAGCGCCCAGCAGATCGCCCGGGGCGAAGCGTGCAGGGCCAGGTCGAACAGGGCGATCAGCAGCACGGCGGCGGCCGCGGGCCCCAGGCCCAGCGACCACATGACCGGGCATACCACGAGGCAGACGCCGAAGACCGCGGCGGGATCGCGGCGTCGCCACCACAGCGGCACGACCAGTACGGCCGCGATGCCCAGCACCACTGCGACGGGCAGGCCGGCCCCCACCGGGCGCGACACCGGATGCTCCGGGCTGTGCACCAGCAGATCCGGCGGCGCGGCGGCAGCGACGAGGACCACCACGGCGGTGTCGAGGAGCCAGGGACGCCGTCGGTCCGCCGCCCGCAGACGGCTCAGCATCCGCAGCAGCGTGCGCATGACGGGGTGCGCCCAGACGGCCTCGGCCCCCGGGCCGACAGCTGTCGGCCCGGGGGGCGTCCCGGTCGAGGGCGACGCCGCTCCTGCCTGAGCCGCCCCGGGCGAGCGGGAGGCCGTCCCCGCCCGGCCCGAGTGGCCCGACCTTGTGTGATCCATCGGCTCCATCCTCGCGGACGGCCTCTCAGACGTCACTGCGGCGCAGTCGGTAGGCGGCACCTGCCAGCAGCAGTACGGCCCACACCAGCAGCGCCGTCACCCCCGCTCCGGGGCTGACCAGAGAGTCGCCGGACTCGTGCAGCGTCATCGCCGACTGGCCGGCGTTGCTGGGCAGGTACCGGCTGACGGTGTCTCCCAGCGAACTGGGCAGCAGCCCGGTCAGGCCGGGCAGGACGAGCACCACACCGGCCAGGATCGCGATGCCCCCGGCGTTGTTGCGCACGAGCAGGCCGACCGTCACGCCGTACACACCGACCAGACCCAGATACAGGCCCGCGCCCACCAGGCACCGGAAGACCCCGGCATCCCCGAGGGACAGGGCGATCTTCTCGCCGTGCAGGGCGGCGCTCCCGAACAGGAACGAGGCCAGGGCGCCCACGGTGGATGTGACGAAGGCGATCGGGCCGTACACCGCGCACTTCGCCCACAGCACAGGCAGCCGGCCCGGCACCGCGGCGAACGTCGAGCGGACCATCCCCGTGCTGTATTCACCCGCCGACAGCAGGACACCGAGCGCACCGACGGCCAGGGCCGCGAGATTGGTGCCGGCCAGGGCCAGGGTCAGCGCCGCGCCGGAGGCCGCGTCCTTCCCGCCCAGCGGGCCGCTCGGACTGTAGAGGGCGGCGGCGACAGCCCCGACGGCCACCAGGAACAGCACGGCCACTCCCAGAGTGATCCAACTGGAGCGCAGCGACCAGAACTTGGACCATTCGGAACGGATCACCCGCCGGCCCGTCACACGGTACTTCGGGCGCACCGGGGTGGTCGAGGTGATGGTGTTCGCGCTCATCAGGCGGCCCTCCCTGCGTCGCTGCTGTGGTACTCGACGGCGTCCTGGGTCAGATGCATGAACGCCTCCTCCAGGGACACCGACTCGGTGACCAGTTCGTACAGCGGCACCTGATGCTCAGCGGCGACCTGCCCGATCCGCCGCGTGTCGAGGCCGGAGACGACCAGCCGCTCGGCGTCCGTCGAGGTGACGGTGACGCCGGGTGCGGCCAGCAGCGAGCGCAGCCGCGCAGGCTCGCCGGTGGCCACCCGCACCCCCTTGGTCCCGCTGCCCTCGGTCCGCTCGACCAGAGCGTCGACGGTCGTCTCGGCCAGTAGACGCCCCCGCCCGACGACCACCAGGCGGTCGGCGGTCTGTGCCATCTCGCTCATCAGATGCGAGGACAGCATCACCGTGCGGCCCTCGGCGGCCAGACCGCGCAGCAACTCCCGTACCCACCGCACGCCTTCGGGGTCGAGCCCGTTGACCGGCTCGTCGAGCATGACGACTGCGGGATCGCCGAGAAGCGCGGCGGCGATGCCCAGCCGCTGGCCCATCCCCAGCGAGAACGCCCCGACCCGCTTGTGCGCCACCTCGTGCAGTCCGGCGAGGTCGATGACCTCCTCCACCCGTCGACGCGGCACGCCATGCGTGTACGCCAGCGCCATGAGGTGATTGAACGCGGAGCGGCCCGGATGTACGGCCTTCGCCTCCAGCAGTACCCCCAACTCCTGCAAAGGGGCGCGATGCTGGGTGTAGGGCTTGCCGTTGACCAGAGCGGTACCGCTGGTCGGCGCGTCCAGGCCCACGATCATGCGCATGGTGGTGGACTTGCCCGCCCCGTTCGGCCCCAGGAACCCGGTCACCTGCCCCGGCGGCGCGGTGAAACTCAGGCTGTCCACCGCCGTCTTGTCCCCGTAGCGCTTGGTCAGTTCACGAACTTCGATCACGGCGTCGCTTCCCGCTTCTGTCCGGCCCGGCATCCGGCCGGGTCACTGCTTTCGAGGCTAGGAGTGGCTACGGCGCGACCCGTGGACCCGGAGGTCACAATGCCCGCTGGTCACTGGTACCGCGGTACACCGGCCAGGTCGTCATCGACGATCTGGCCGGACGCCCGGAACGTCGTCCAGGACTCAGCCGTGCAGCGCACGGTATGCCGCGACCGCCCCTGGGCGCAGAGGGTCGGGTTGCACGCGCGAGCGAGGACCGGCTTCTTCAACCCGCGCTGCCACACCGGCGGGGCGTCAGCAGCCGTACGACCGACACACATCCGGATCCGTGGACGTGATCGCGCGTGCTTCCCGTGCCACGACATGTGGTGTGCTGCGGATGCGTGCGAGGGCCACAGGCCCGGCGCGTGCCGCCTCCACGACAGCCCGGAACGGCGTGTCCACGGGTGCCGTCACCCGTGAGGGGGACGAGAATCGACGACGCGGTCGCCTGCAGGCCCTCGACTCGCTCGTGATCGGCGTCTTTGTATCCGGTGTCGATGACCGTGTCACACCCCCCGTCGGGCTGATGTCCCTCAGGACCGTAGACCTACCCTCCACCGGTGGTACCCGCGCGCTTACGCCAACTTCTGGCGCCGGTGCGCGAAATGGCGACAGCCGGTGCACGCGATGGCGGTCCGCGCCCCGCAGTCCCCCGTAGCTTTCGCGGCAACCACACACCTCACGGGGAACGAAATGAGATACCTCGGACGCCGTCACGAGGCCTGCCAGCACGGACTGGCTTGAGATTCGGATCGGGTTGAAGCGCTTGTACCAGTCCATCCAACGGGGACTTTCATGAACTACACCAAATCGATCTTATCCAGGCTGCTTGCTGTCGTGCTGCTGGCCGCCACAGGCGTGTTGGCGTTGCCGGCTGCCGCGCAAGCGGACCCGTACCAGTGCTACCGGCAAGGCGGTGAGTATCGCGCCTACTGCGCGAAGGTCACGGCTGTGGCGGCCGGGGCGACGCTGCCGCTGCAGCAGGACGCCGGCTACGACAGCGGGCAGGTTCCGAATACGGCCTACGAGAATGGCGACGAGCTCGCCCTGGCTTGCTGGACGGAGGGTGAGCCGGACCAAGGGGGACACGGCGACACGTAGTGGTTCTCCGTGTTCGACCCCAAGGACAACGCCATCGAGGGCTACGTCAACGACTACAACCTCACCACCGGCCAGGCCGCCGACCGGAAACCCTACGTCGCGGCGTGCACCTCTACGCCGCCCCCGAACGAACCAGGGCCTGGCAAGGCCGGACTCAACTGGGCCGACATCGCCTCCGGCGGGACGACCATTGCAACCGGCAGTTTCAACTCCGGCATGCACCAAGGCCACTTGGGCCATTTCGAAAACGGCTTCAACTCCTTGATCTCCTCTTGGGTCACGGCCTCCCGTCGCCTGATCTCCTCCGGCCACGACGATCGAGCAACCGACCCCCGGCCAGCAACTACGCAGGTCAAAGCCCGCCGACGCGCCCAGAGACGTCTACACCAGGTAGATCAGCCGAGACTGACAGAAAGATGAGGTAATCAGCGCTCAGGCTTCGCGACTACCCATCTCCCATCTTCACTGAGCCAGCGATCGAGCTGCAGCCGTGCCCGGTTCAAGTCCGCGCTCAAATCGCTATCGTCGAGCAGGCACGTTACGTATTCCTGCTCCCAGTGTTGATCTCCGATGGAATATCTGGCGACTACTGAAACCAAGTCGCACCCCTCAGAGTTCTTCGGTTCCACTGTTGTCTCGCTCTCGATGCCCGCACCCAAATATCTAGGTCCACCGGCCTCTTGTGCCCATCTACGCGTGAAACGTTGTATGAGCACCACGCCGTCCTCTGCAACGTGGTGACGGCAGGTGGCAAGGATGCCATTGCGCTCCGCAGTATCGGGCACGTTGACCAAGTGCGATGCAAGGAGCACGACATCGAATTCGCGATCGAGGCGCAGGCTCTCAATTGTTGAGCATATCGTCTCGGCCCGATGAATGCGGGACAGCATTTCTGCCGACTCGTCGACTGCCGTCACATGATGTCCGGCAGCGGCAAGCGGATGCGTCAAGCGACCGGCACCCGCTCCAAGATCCAGAATGCGGGCATTCGGCGGAAGTACCGGCTCGATGATCGCAGGAATATCGCCGGGTGGCAGGGTGGCCCACAAGTCCACTGCACAACCATCCGGCGTGATTACGCCAGGACCGCGCCCAACTACGTGTGAGTGACGTTGACCTTGCTTACCCACGAGCCTCAACCTTTCAGGTCCTCAACCTATTGGATCCGATCGGAAACGTGCGTGGCGGTCTGAAGTGCTGTGAAGGAAGTGGTAACCGGTGCAAGAGACGCACACGTCAAGAGCGTAGCCTGAAGATGACGTCTGCGATCGTGACCGCCACGAAATTCCACCCAGCCCCTATTTCAAAGAGTCATCAGTACGGCTGGAGCACCAGGTCGTGCTGATACCAGGTGCCTGGCTTACCGCCGAGGTCGGCCGGGTCTGCCGGGCCAACCGGGACGAACCCTGCCTTGGTCAGCACCCTCTGGGACGCGGCATTGTTATGGGAGGTGGCCGCCCGCAGTGTGCGCAGCCCGTGCCGCACCACCGCCAGCCGGCACAGCTCCCGGACGGCCGCCGTCGCCACACCGCGGCCGGCGACGTGCTGTGCGACCCGGTAACCGAGCTCAGCAGTGCCGTCCCCGAAGCGGTACAGGTTGAACCGGCCCAGAACCGAGCCGTCCTTGGCGACGAGCACGTAGAAGGCGCCAATGCCGGCCTCTTGCTCAGCCAACAAGGCGCCGTACTGGTCGGCGAACTGGTCGAAGAACTCGTCACCGCGGTCGGAGACCGAGGCAGCGAAGTAGGCGCGGTTCGCCAGCTCGAAGGCCAGGACCGCCGGGGCATGGCCAGCATGCAGCTGCTTCAGCTCAGGCACCGCCCGACTCTACCCGGATGACGCGTTGAGGCCACCTGAGTTTCCGCCAGCGGCAGACAGCCCCCAGACCAGGGCACATCACGATCTACATGCCTGAGCGGCTCGCAGCAGCGGTCCAGGGCGTGTATTTCGAGGACGCGGCGGAAGTCGGCGTCACGCTTGCCGTTTTCAGCAGAGGCTGTCGGTCGGTGTCGAGGGAGTGTCCGTGCCCTGTCTGATCAGCAGGACGAGTCGCTCTGCTTGCGTGGGATCCGTGGCGGTCAGGGCGATGCCGTTGGCCAGGGCGAGTAGTTCCGATGCGTTGAGGTCGGCGCGGACGGTCCCGGCGCTTTGCGCTCGGGTGAGCAGTGCGGACGCGGCTGTGTGCATGGAGTGGTGCCAGTGGTCGAACAGCTCCGATCGCTGACCGGTGCGGTCATCAGTGATCGACAGTGCCAGTTCCCGCTTGGCTGCCACGTGGGCGATGAAATCCTGAAGCCAGTCGAAGAGGGCGTCGCCGGGAGGTTCCTCGGCCAGTAGGGACTGGCTGCGGGCGCAGAGTTCGGCCACTTCCTCGGAGTAGACGGCGATGATCAGTTCACGACGCGTCGGGAAGTGCCGATACATCGTGGCGTTGCCGACGCCGGCCCGGCGGGCGATGTCGTCGAGCGGGGCGTCGACGCCGTGGTCGTGGAAGACGTCCCTGGCCGCGGCCACGAGCAGGTCGTAGTTGCGCTGGGCGTCCGCGCGACGACGACGCTGGGGTTCCGAATCCGGCGCAGGTCTGGCGCTCTGCGATGCCATGACCCTCCTTGTTAATCGGGGACTTCCCCGGTTACGGTAGCCGAGTGCAGTAAACGGGGAGTTCCCCATTTACCGTCTCATGTGTCCCCACCAGAGGAGATACCCCATGCCGCAGGGCGCCGAAGACAGCACGCACCCGGGACCGGGAGAGATCCACCAGCGCGTCGTCGAGAGCTACGGGCAGATCCTGGAAGGCCGGCTCGATGAGGCCCTGGAACTGATCGACCCCGAGGTCGTCGACCACCGGGGAGGCACCCAAGGTGATCACCGGGGGCGCGACGCCTGGCGACAGAAGTGGGAGCGGATGGGCGCGGGCAGCGCGTTCCACGACGTCTCGGTGACGATCGAGCAGAACGTCGTCTGCGGCGACACCTCCGTCAACCGGTACACCAGCCGGGGCACCCACACGGAGACCGGCCGACGCTACGAGGTCCTCAGCATGGACATGGTCCGCGTCCGCAACGGCCGGATCGTCGAACACTGGGCCCTGCGCGACACCGACGCGATACGCGACCAGTTGGGACGGTGAAAGAACCTCCCACGTCTGGCGGCCAGATGACGACGGCCGCGCCCAACGCGTACCTCGCCCGATGGCAGGAGACGTACGGCAACCTCATGGGCCGGATCGCAGGTCGTTCACCCAGGTCGAACCCCGGCGCCGGACGAGGAGATCGGTGCTTGCACTGCTGTCCGACCTGCCCGCGATACGGCCCATGGCCACCTGGAACGCCTCCCGCCAACGCGCGGGATCTATGGTGTGACCTGCAGCCGCCGTCTCTTCGTCAGTCCACACAACGCACGGTGATCAACGGTGGCCACGCCCATGTCCGCACCGGCCCCGATTAGCAAGATCACGACCAACAGCTGGGGTACTAGGCGGTTTCGAGGAGTCGCTTCCGCAGCAGGGCGGCGCCGGATTCGGCGAGCCAGTCCGCGAGCGTACGCAGTCCGGGGTGGATGATGCGCAGCACCTCGATGTCGGCATGCCAGCGCGATCCGGCTGCCCAGCGCTCCTGGACCTGGGCGATCTCGGGGTTGAGTGCAGCGGCCTCGGCATGGGTGATCTGTTCGTAGCTCACCGCGCAACCGGTGGCCTCGCCGATCGCAGCGACCGCCTCGGCCGGGGTGGGGGCGTCCCCGGCCAGCTCCAGGCTCCGCCCCGCGAACCGGTCCGGCTGGTCGAAGGCCAGCGCGGCGAATTCGGCGATGTCCTCCACCGCGATGATCTGGACGGGTTCGTCCGACGGGAAGATGTGCCGGTGCACGCCGTGGACGATGCCGTCGAGACCCATGGGCGTCGAACCGAGATAGTTCGACATGAAGCGCACCGGACGCAGCACGGTCACCGACCGGATCCGCTCACGCAGGTGGTCCTCGATACGTTTCTTCCCCTCGGAGCCACCCGGACGACCCGGCGTGGACGCCACGCCCGTGAACACGACGTGCTCGACCCCCACGGCGGCCGCGGCATCGATCAGTGCCCGGCCCCGGGCGAACTCCCGCTCCACGTCGGAGCCGGCCGGCCCAAATGCCACGGGCGGTACGGCGAACAGTGCCGCTGCTCCCTCCAGCGCCGCAGGCAGACTCGACGGGTCGTCGAAGTCGCCGCGCACGAGCTCGGCCCCGGCGGTTTCAAGTGCCTTGGCGGCGGGAGCGGTCGTGTCCCGCACGAGCGCGCGCACCGGCCTGCCGGCCGCCAGGAGCCGACGCGCGGTGGCGCCGCCCTGCCGACCGGTCGCACCGGTCACGACGACCAAGCGGTCAGTGGTCATGTCATCCTCCGCCCCGGGATTGTCGGTGGGCACGGTCGGGTTGAGCCCGGGGTCGATGTGGAATGCTCCACCCGGTTGAGTCCGACGGACAAGGGATTACGTGACATGACCGCAGCCCCCCACGACGTCGGCCGGGCCGATGCCCGTCGCAATCGCACGAAGGTTCTCGCCGCCGCTTCCCGGGCGTTCGACGAGCACGGCCTGGACATCTCGCTCGGCGCGATCGCACGGCAGGCGGGGGTCGGCGCCGGCACCGTGTACCGGCACTTCCCGAGCAAGGAGATCCTGCTGGAGGCCGTACTCGTCCAGCAGATCGACGACCTGGTGGACGCCGCTCGACGGTGGGCAGCCCGCACTGACCCTGTCGCGGCGTTCTTCGGCTTCCTCCTGGAGGTCGTCGACAAGTCCCACGGGCGCAAGCACGCGTGCGACGCCTTGACCACGGAAACGAGCTGGCCGCGCCCGAGCCTGGCCGCGTCGGCACGACGGTTCCGCCAGGCACTCGACGACCTGCTCCGCGCAGCCCAGCAGGTCGGCGGGGTCCGCACTGACGTCACCGCGGAGGACGTCGCCGCGCTCACCGTCGGGTGCGCGACGATACGGGG